>PGZG01000020.1 GCA_002840115.1 Gammaproteobacteria bacterium HGW-Gammaproteobacteria-14
CACCCTGGCGTTGATCTCCGACAGTGAACAAGCCAGAACGGCCGGATTTATCATCAATCGGTTCCGGGGTGACATTGCGCTGTTGGAGCCCGGGCTGGAATGGCTGGCCGAACACACTGGCAAGCCGGTGTTCGGGGTCTTGCCCTACCTGCACGGGTTGGTGATAGATTCCGAAGACAGTGTCAGTGCCGCCGGTACCAGCGAGGCCGGCGCCTTGAAAGTGGTGGTGCCGGTACTGCCCAGGATCAGCAACCACAATGATTTTGATCCGTTGCGATTGCACCCGGGGGTGGACCTGGTTTTCGTGGGGCCGGATGCGCCCATTCCACCGGCGGATCTGATTATTCTGCCCGGCACTCATGAACATCAGGCATTGGAAGTCGCGGAACGTTGCCGCCGGGCGATTGGCTCTCTGATACTCAAGGCAGGAGATATCGAGCTTCCGCTCACCGCCAGTGTTGGCGCTGCCAGTCGCGGCAAGCAACTGATTCGTGATAGCGACCACATTATTCGTCTTGCCGACGAAGCCATGTATGAAGCGAAAAAATCCGGCCGTAACCAAGTGATTGCCGGCTAAGACTTGCAGGGGAGCACGACCAAAAACAGCAGCCACAAAAAAGGCCACCTTTGGTGGCCTTTTTTGTGGCTGCGCCGAGGAATTAACGGACGCTGCGGACCTTTTCCTTAATACGGGCAGACTTACCAGCGCGATCACGCAGGAAGTACAGCTTGGCGCGACGGACATCACCGCGACGCTCCACCTTGATGCTGTCTACCACTGCGCTGTGGGTCTGGAATACCCGCTCAACGCCAACACCGTGGGAGATTTTACGCACCGTGAAGGAGGAATTCAGACCACGCTTCTTGATCGCAATAACCACGCCCTGAAACGCCTGAAGACGCTCGCGGGTACCTTCTTTCACTTTCACCTGTACGGTGATGGTGTCGCCGGGAGCAAACGCCGGAACGTCGCTTTTCAGCTGTGCCTGTTCAACTGCCTGAACCAGGGGATTCTTGCCGCTCATGACTGTTTGCTCCTGTTACTGAATATCGCTGTCTTGTTGCTGTTCAAACTCGCGGAGACTCTCCTCATGGAGATATTCCGCCAGCAGTTGCTCTTCTTCCCGGCTTAACCCCTGCTGCCTTCGTCGGGCATCCAGCAGGTCTGGCCGCAATGTTGCTGTTCGCCCTAACGACTGTTTAAGCCGCCAACGCCGAATCTCTTCATGGTGCCCGCTCATTAATACCGATACCGGCGCATCGCGGCCACGTTGGCTGGCCAGTACGCTATCCAGTAATTCGAGAATATGACGTCGGTTGGAAACACCGGTCAGGGCGTCGGTCAATGACAGGGCGCGAACATCACTTTCCCGGTTGCGCCAGGCATGTACCATGGAGGCCATGATAATGGTCTGGTAAATCACGTAAAAACCGCCAGCCAGCATCAAACAGATTGTCCAGTAAAGGCTTTGATGGGCATTCGCCGACTGTGCTTGATTGAGGATAGGCGCATAGGGGATCACTTCCAGAGCAGACAGCAGGCTCAGGGACAGCAGACCCAACAGGCCACCGATAAATACCTTGAGCACTTTGCGAATATCAAAGAGGATCAGCCCAAGCATTGGCGCGCCCATCATGACCAGGCCGGTGACCACATTGAGGGTGCCAATCAGATAGCACACGGTGATTGCACTAACGGTATAGAACCACAGCGTGATCATGGTGTACCGGTGACCGTCCCGTTGGTGACGATCTATAGATAAACCGATAATTCCCAAAACCAGCCAGCAGAGCGCCCCGGCGAAGGCGTAATAGGCGGTTGGTAGCATCATCTGATGTGCAAGAATATCGGCACTGGCGGCGAACATATGGCTGATAAGAGCCCAACAGCCGAGCAGCAGAAATACCGGAGCGGCGATCCAGCAAACCATGGCGCTACGCCTGGCTTCTGAGCCATTCAACTGGTGTCCGATTAGCCCACCAAGCGTCTCAATTAACTTTTGCATCATGCCTCTGCGGCGACACGCTGGCGGGCGTGTATGAAAGAACAGGAAAAGATCGCGACAGCCTCTTCTCTGAAGTGTAATAGTCTACCTTGGAATAACCAAACGGGAGTCCCATGAACGCGGGGGTTATGCCGACGAACGAGCAGCTGCTGATAGACCGGTGGCTGGATCATGTCTGGATGGAGAAGGGGCTGGGGGAGAATTCTCTGGCCAGTTATCGCAGCGATCTGTGTCAGTTCTCGTTATGGTTGCAGGAGCAGCGTTGTGAGCTGTTGCGGGCTGATCGTCTGGCACTGCTGGAGTGGCTCAGTGCACTGATGCAGCGAGGTCTCAGCGCTCGTTCCGTGTCTCGTAAAATGTCTGCATTGCGGGGCTTTTACCGTTGGGCGCTGCGGGAACGGCTGGTCATTGAAGATCCGACACTGCTGGTGGAGCGGCCACGCCTTGGGCGCCCATTGCCAAAATCCCTCACGGAAGCCGATGTCGAGGCGCTGCTGGTGTCTCCGGATGTGGAAACAATGCTGGGGTTACGTGACAGGGCCATGCTGGAGGTGCTGTATGCGGCGGGGTTGCGGGTCTCGGAGCTGGTGGGCTTGACCCTGTCTCAGGTTAATCTTCGGCAGGGGTTGGTGCGGGTGGTGGGCAAAGGCAATAAGGAGCGTCTGGTGCCGCTGGGAGAGGAGGCTCAGGACTGGCTCGGGCGATACCTGCGCGATAGTCGCCCGCTACTACTGAATGGTCGGGTGGATGACATTGTTTTCCCCAGTCAGCGGGGCCAACCCATGACCCGACAGACGTTCTGGCACCGTATCAAACAAATAGCCCTTCAGGCCGGGGTGCAAAAGCCGCTATCCCCCCATACACTGCGCCATGCGTTTGCCACTCATCTGCTTAACCATGGTGCTGATCTGAGAGTGGTACAGTTGTTGCTCGGCCACAGTGATCTGTCCACCACCCAGATCTATACTCACGTCGCGCGTCAGCGGCTGAATGATTTACACGCCAGGCATCACCCCCGGTCTGGAACCGATCAGCCACTGGCTGGTCGCAAAGAACGTTGAATTGCGGAGATTTCCATGCGTTTTATTCCCCTGTTATTTGTTTTTATGATGAATGTGGCCTGCGCTGACTCGGTCAGCAATGACGAAGCTAGCGCCACTGCGGCCGTTGTTTCCTCTGCACCGCTAGCGGGCCCCGAGGGATCCGCTCTGGCGGTCGAGCGGTTGCGTCAGGCTTTTCCGGGAATTCCTGTTGGCCAAATCGAAACCTCCCCGGTGGATGGGATGTGGCAGGTTGAGGTGCAGGGTGACTGGCTGCATTTGAGTAACGATGGCCGCTTTCTGTTTGCCGGAGAGTTGTTTGAGTTACGCGCCGAGGGTGCGGTGAGCCTGGTAGAGGAGCGCCAAAAAGCGCTGCGTGTGCCGGGTATCGCGGCGTTGCAGGCGGATGAAATGGTGTCGTTCCCGGCGGCCGATGAAAAAGCGGAAGTCTATGTTTTTACCGATGTTACCTGTGGGTACTGCCGTCAGTTACATCGGGAAATGTCGGAATACAACAAGCGGGGCATTACCGTCCATTACCTTGCCTTTCCTCGCGGAGGAGTTACATCGGAAGGCTCCAGATTGCTTAAGGATATCTGGTGCTCCGCCGACCGTGGCTTGGCTATGACAGAAGCCAAGCTGGAAAAGCCAGCCAGCCAGCGACCGAGCGCCTGTAGCGATCCGGTGGCGGACCACTATGCCCTGGGGCAGCGGTTTGGTGTTCGCGGGACACCCGCTGTATTTTCCGTTGACGGTGAGCAGCTTGGTGGTTATGTGCCGCCTGCCAAGATGGCGGCGGACCTGGGTTTGAATTGAGCCTCTCGCACTGATTGACCTTGTCTGGGCGCGCCAGTAAGGTGTGCCCTCCCACGCCCCGCCCGGGGCGTTTGCCCTGCTGGTATGACCGTGGATGCTGCGTTCCTCGTCGTATCGGATGTTTCCGTATCTGTTATTCAGATGGGCATTGAGGGCTGACTCGTGTCTGTTCGAGTCGGTGTTCTGATTTTTGTCTGGTCATCTGGCGGTGATGTTTCCGATGACTCGACGTTTCGTGAGTTGAAGCGAGGTAGTGGTGAATCCAGTTAAGGTAGGCATTGCAGGGCTTGGTACCGTAGGTTCCGGCACGGTCAATATTCTTCGCCGTAATGCGGATGAGATTGCTCGTCGGGTCGGTCGGCCGATTGAGATTGCGCATATTGGCGCCCGTCGTGATAACGACTCCTGCGATGTTACCGGCGTACGTATATCGCGCGATGTCATGGAAGTCGCCCGCGACCCGGATATCGATATTCTGGTGGAGCTTATTGGTGGCACCACAACGGCCCGCGAACTGGTGCTTACCGCAATCAGCAATGGTAAACATGTGGTCACGGCTAATAAGGCGTTGATTGCCGAGCATGGCAATGAGATTTTTGCAGCAGCTCACGCCAAAGGTGTCGATGTGGCATTTGAGGCGGCGGTAGCCGGTGGCGTGCCAATCCTCAAAGCACTTGGCGAAGGTTTGGCGGCAAATCGCATCAAATGGATTGCCGGGATTATTAACGGCACGGGTAATTTTATTCTGACGGAAATGCGTGATAAAGGACGCAGTTTTTCCGACGTGCTTGCCGAAGCGCAGGCGCTAGGTTACGCCGAAGCTGACCCGACATTTGATGTGGAGGGCATCGATGCCGCTCACAAGCTTACTATTCTGGCATCCATAGCCTTTGGTATCCCGCTGCAGTTTTCGAAGGTGTATACCGAAGGCATTAGTGGCCTGACTAGTGAAGATATTACGGCCGCAGAACAATTTGGCTATCGCATCAAGCATCTGGGCATCGCCAAAGACACTGGTAACGGCATTGAGCTGCGAGTACATCCGACCTTGATTCCGCAGTCTGTGTTGCTGGCTTCGGTTAACGGCGTAATGAATGCGGTTATGGTAGATGGTGATGCGGTAGGTCCGACACTGTTTTATGGCGCCGGCGCCGGCGCGGGACCTACTGGCAGTGCGGTTGTGGCTGATATTATCGAGATGGGTCGGGCGTTGACCATAGAGCATGATCAGCGAGTGCCTTATTTGGGCTTCCACTCGGACGTTCTGTCCGAAGAACCAGTACTACCGATGGATCAAGTAGTGTGTCCGTTCTATATGCGCCTGCATGTGCAGGATAGAACCGGTGTGCTGGCGGATATCACCCGTATTCTGTCGCAACATTCTATTAGCATCGAAGCCATGTTCCAGAAAGATGTGGACGACGATCAGCCCGTGCCGATCATGCTGATGACCCACGCTGTTCGAGAGCAGGATATGAATAAAGCCTTGGCAGAGATTGCCGCGTTGGATGCCGTATTGGACGATATTGTCCGTATTCGTGTTGAGTTATTAAAAGCCTGAACGGAAGAGAGATTGCTATGCCATTTCGTGAGCGTTACACCGGCCTGATTAACCGCTACCGTGACCATCTGCCGGTGAGCGATGACACCCGTATTATCAGTTTGGGTGAGGGCAATACGCCGTTGATCCGGCTGAAAAATATTCCCCAGATGTTGGGAAAAGATGTCGATATTTATGTGAAATATGAAGGCTTGAATCCTACCGGTTCTTTCAAGGATCGCGGAATGACTATGGCCGTTACCAAGGCGGTGGAGGAGGGCAGTAATGCCATTATTTGCGCCTCCACCGGCAACACCTCTGCGGCCGCTGCCGCTTATGCTGCACGGGCTGGTATCACCGCGTTTGTACTGATTCCTGAAGGCAAAATTGCCATGGGTAAGCTGGCTCAGGCGATGATGTATGGTGCGGTGACTATTCAGATTCGTGGTAATTTTGACGAAGGTATGGAGCTGGTGAAACAGGTTGCCGAGCAAGCACCGGTAACCATTGTGAACTCGGTAAATCCTTATCGTTTGCAGGGGCAGAAGACGGCTGCCTTTGAAATTGTCGAAGAGCTTGGCCGTGCTCCGGATTACCACTGCCTGCCGGTGGGTAATGCGGGCAACATTACGGCCCACTGGATTGGTTATTGTGAGTATTCGGCACAGAAAGGCACTCGGGTTACTGAGTCTTGTGCGTTTTGTGATGGCAACTGCCGTTATGCGGGTGGCCCTGTGATTGGTAGCCGCCCTGTGATGATTGGTTATCAGGCTGCAGGCTCAGCGCCTTTCGTTCGCGGTGAAGCGGTGAAAAATCCGGATACTGTGGCAACGGCTATTCGTATTGGTAATCCGCAAAGCTGGGACCGCGCCTGGAAAGTAAAAGAAGAGTCCGGTGGCTGGTTCGATGAGCTGAGCGATGCCGATATTCTGGCGGCGCAAAAATTGCTGGCACAACGTGAAGGCATTTTCTGTGAGCCGGCATCGGCTGCTTCAATTGGCGGCGTGATGCGTGATGTTCAGAGTGGTCGTATTCCGGAAGGCTCCACCATCGTGTGCACCTTGACCGGCAATGGCTTAAAGGATCCAGACACGGCGATCAAACAGTGTGGTGATAGCCGGATGGTCACAATTGATGCGAATCTGGCATCGGTGAAAGACGCTATTCTGGGTATTTTGTAAAACATTTTGGACCTTCTGTAAAAACAGGAGCCGGGGTCCCCGGCTCTTGATCTGTATCAAGTCTCCCTTCGTATTGAAAAACTATAACAGCGCCATGGAATGAAGAGCCTCCTTTGGGGCGGTATGAATATCTTCTTCATTGTGGGATCCCCTCTGATTGTGAGGTGCTGTTATGGTTTTGGTATCCAGCCAGGATAATGATCTGGTTTTTCAAAGTTATGGTCGTTGTTGTCGGCGTGAGCAATTCTTTGAGGATTTTTATAGTGTTTTTCTGGGTAAGTCAGATGCGGTTCGGGGCATGTTTAGCAGCACTAATATGACAGAACAGCGGCGTTTGCTGCGGGCGGGAATTACCTGGTTGTTGATGTATGCGAGAGGAGCGCCCGGAGGGAAGTTACATCACCTTGGGGAGACGCACAGTCGTAAAGGTTATGATGTAAACCCGGCTCTGTACGGGCTGTGGGTAGAGGCACTGATGGA
This sequence comes from Gammaproteobacteria bacterium HGW-Gammaproteobacteria-14, assembly GCA_002840115.1. Lineage (GTDB taxonomy): Bacteria > Pseudomonadota > Gammaproteobacteria > Pseudomonadales > Alcanivoracaceae > PGZG01. The sequence continues at coordinate 7,064 of PGZG01000020.1, forward strand.
GTCCGTTCAGCGCCATGATCCTGACTATTCTCTGGAGCTGGACCAGCGATGGCGTAACGTGTTGCGACCCGGCATTGAGGTCATCAGCGGCGCCTGGTAGGGGGCGCCGTCATCAGGTGCCGCTGGAGCAAATTAACGAACTTCCATGCCTGGTTCGGCGCCGCTGTCCGGGGATAGCAGGAACACATCTTCGCCGCCGGGTCCGGCGGCCAGCACCATGCCTTCGGAGACGCCGAATTTCATTTTCCGCGGCGCCAGATTGGCCACCAGTACCACCAGCTTGCCTTCGATCTGCTCCGGGGTGTATTTCGCCTTGATGCCGGCAAATACATTGCGGGTGCCTTCCGCTCCTACATCCAGAGTGAGTTGTAGCAGTTTGTCGGCGCCATCGACATGGGCGGCTTTGATCACTTTGGCGACGCGCAGTTTTACCTTCAGAAAATCATCGATGCTGATGTCATCGCTCACGATGTTACTGTCTCCCTGAGGCAGTTGTTTTGTGGAGGGGGTCTTCCCGGATGATGCTTTTTGCGCAGCGGCGATTTCTACGGCAGCAGCCGTGATGTCCCGGGAGGCGCTTAACAACGACTCAATGCTGGCTGGTTCTATTCGTTGCATCAGCGCGTTGAATGGGTTGATTGAATGAGTCAGCAGTTGTTGCTGAGCATCCTGCCACTGCAATGGTGCAATATTGAGGAAGGCCTCGGATTTTTCCGCCAGCTGCGGTAAAACCGGCTTGAGGTAGAGCACCAACAGGCGGAACACGTTTAGCGCAGTGGTGCATACGGCCAGCACCTGTTGTTCGTTGCCTTCCTGTTTTGCCAGTGTCCAAGGCGCCTTTTCCTGAACATACAGGTTGCCACGATCCGCTAATGCCATGATATCGCGCATGGCACGGCCGAATTCCCGTGCTTCATAGCTAGTGGCGATGGAGTCAGCGGCGGCTTGTACATCAGCGACAAGCAGCGGATCATCCAGCTCACTGCTCAGAGTGCTACCGAACTTGTTCACGAAGTTGGCGGTGCGGCTGGCGATCTGTACTACCTTGCCGATCAGATCCGAGTTTACTCGCTGGACGAAGTCATCCAGATTCAGGTCGAAGTCGTCCACTTTGGAGGTCAACTTGGCGGCGAAGTAGTAACGCAGGTACTCCGGGTTCAAGTGATCCAGATAAGTGCGAGCTTTGATAAAGGTGCCGCGGGATTTCGACATTTTGGCGCCATTCACGGTCACAAAGCCGTGCACGTTCAGGGCGGTGGGCTTGCGGAATCCAGCACCTTCCAGCATGGCCGGCCAGAACAAGCCGTGGAAGTTGATAATGTCCTTGCCGATAAAGTGGTACAGCTCCGCGTCGCTGTCCGGTGCCCAGTAGCTGTCAAAGTCGATGCCATGCTGATCACAGTAGTGTTTGAAGCTGGCCATATAGCCAATGGGTGCATCCAGCCAGACGTAAAAGTATTTGCCGGGGTAGCCGGGAATTTCGAAGCCGAAGTAGGGGGCTTCGCGGGAGATATCCCAAGGCTGTAAACCAGCTTCCAGCCATTCGTTGAGTTTATTGGCGATGCTCTCCTGAAGAGATCCAGAGCGGGTCCAGCCGCGCAACATATCGGTAAATTTGGGCAAATTGAAAAATAACTGGGTAACGCCCTTTGTCACCGGTTTGGCGCCACTAATAGTGGAGTAGGGGTCTACCAGTTCAGCTGCGGAGTAGGTAGCCCCACAGACCTCACAGTTATCGCCATATTGATCCTGTGCGCCGCACTTGGGGCAGGTGCCTTTGACGAAACGATCGGCCAGGAACATGCCCTTGTCCGGGTCGTAGAGCTGGGTGATCTCTTTCTCGAGGATGTTTCCGGCAGCCTTGTTTCGGCTGAAGATTAGCTCGGAGTAATGCCTGTTTTCATCGCTGTGGGTGCTGTGATAGTTATCAAAGCGAATTGCAAAATCGGCAAAATCACGCTCATGCTCGGCTTTTACTTGAGCGATTTGCTGTTCCGGTGTGACTCCGTTCTCCTCGGCCTTCAGCATAATCGCCGTACCATGGGCATCGTCGGCGCAGACATAGATACAGTGTTCGCCAAAGAGCTTCTGGAAGCGCACCCAGATATCCGTCTGTATATACTCCAGCAAATGGCCAAGGTGGATCGGGCCGTTGGCATAGGGCAGCGCGCTGGTGACAAGAATCCGGCGTTGTGACTGGGGCATAGCTTATAATCCGCGCAATGACAGGGGGCCTATCATACTGACCCGCAGGTTGTATTTCACCCGGACCTGCAAGTGATGGTACTTTTCTTCTGATGACGGTTTTTTTGAGTATCGATAACGGAGCTATGACGAGCATGTCTTTGCGGCGTCGATTACTACTGGCCTTTTATTCCGGCGCTCTATTAGCAGTGCTGATCGGGGTGCTTGCGGTCTATTTTATTGTGATGCCCAGCTTCTTCGATATGGAAGACGATGCGGCTCGTAGTGAGGTCACCCGCGTTGAGATGGCATTTATGCAGACTTTGACGATGCTGCACGGCCGTAGCCGGGATTGGGCGGAGAGTCAGACGGTGCAGGCATTGGTAGCTGGTGATGATACTGCGCGGCCGGTGCCTCCGGGGCTGGAGTCTCTCGGTGGGCCTGGTCTTGATCAGGTGGTGGTCATTGACCAACATGGTGAGTCGCACTGGCTACTGGCCAGCACCGTGGATGAGGTGGCGCTGGAGACCCTCTACGCTGATTATCAGGAACGATTCTGTTATCCATTCTGGGGAGTGACCCTCTTTGGTGGCCAGCCTTACCTGTTTTCCATGGAGCAGGTGGGGGAGTGCGGTGCGGTGTTATTCGCCCAGAGGCTGGATGCCACTATGGCTCAGGAGCTTTCCGGAATCACCGGGCTGCCAGTACAGCTATCTGCCTCCAGCGGTGATTTGCCCCGAGGAGTTATCGTTCATCGCCTGGATCGCGGAGTATTGTCGGGCGAGTTTGCGGTGCGTGATTATAACGGGGCTCCAGTGATGCGCGGTTCCGTGTTGATTGATCGTGGTGTTTATGCCCGAGGCCTGAGATCTATTGTCTGGATTGCCGTTAGCCTGTTGTTGGTGGCCGGCAGTATTGTGACCTTGGTGCATATGTATGTCGGCAAGACCGTCTTCAAGCGCCTGGAGGCGCTGCATGGCACCGTACAGCGCATTGCTCAGGGAGGCAATCTGGATTTGCATGTCCGGGTGCCGGGCAATGATGAGCTGAGTATGTTAGGGGCGGATTTTAACCGCATGGTAGATAGCATCAAGGACACCCAGCGTTCGTTCGCCGAGGCCAGTGAGCGTGCCGATGCTGCGAATAGAGCGAAAAGCCTTTTCCTGGCCAATATGAGCCATGAAATTCGCACGCCCATGACGGCAATTATTGGCTATAGCGAGTTGCTGGAAAATCCTAATCTGGCTACGGAAGAGCGCCAGCGTTACCTTTCTGTTGTGCAGCAGAACGGCGACGCCCTGATGGCTCTGATCAGTGATGTACTGGATTTGTCCCGTATTGAGGCGGGGCAATTGCGAGTGGAACGGCAGCCCTGTCAACTTCCCGTATTGATGAAAGAAGTGCTTTACAGTCATAGCCTGAAAGCTTCGGAAAAAGGCATTGATTTGACACTGGAATATCTCACGCCGGTTCCGGCCACGCTGATTACGGATCCCTTCCGCTTGAAGCAGATTCTGAGTAATTTGATTGGTAACGCGATCAAGTTTACCGACGAAGGTAGTGTGTCGGTGAAACTGCGTTGGGAGGAAGGTTTGCAGAGTGCCCTGCATGTCGATGTCAGAGACACAGGTATCGGTGTGGCAGAACATGCCTTGCCACGACTTTTTGAGCCTTTCTCTCAGGTGGATGACTCCCATACTCGCCGTTATGGAGGTTCTGGTCTGGGACTTGCTATTGCTCGCCAGCTGGCTCGATCACTGAATGGTGACATTATTGCTGATAGTGTTGCCGGCCATGGCAGCAGTTTCCGTTTTTATATTCAGGCGATGGCCGCAGAAAACAGTCCCAGAGTGATGCCTCGTGATGCGCTGGCAACAGAAGTGCGCAGCCAGCAGGTTCCCGCCGTGCAGCTCGGTGGCCGAGTATTATTGGTAGAAGACAACGAAGTTAATCGCTTGCTGGTTCAGCGTATTCTTAATCGTGCTGGTATTGAGGTGGTGGAGGCGGAGCATGGCCAGCAAGCGGTCGATATTATTCTCAAGGATAATCGTTTTGACCTTGTGATTATGGACATGCAGATGCCTGTTATGGATGGTTATGTGGCGGCCGGTGCGATACGTGATGCGGGCTATCAGGGCGCGGTTCTGGCGCTGACAGCAAATGTGATGTCTGATGATCGGCGTCGTTGTCTGGATGCGGGTTGCGATGATTTTCTTGGCAAGCCGGTACGCGCCAATAAACTATTAGCTGCCTGCTCGCGATTGATCAGTGGTCAGGCCAGCTCGACCGTTTGAGTGCATTGATAATCTGGTCGCGGGTTACCGGTTTGCAAAGGTAATCATTCATGCCGGCACTTTCTGCTGCTTCAATGGCATCGTTGCCAGCATGGGCGCTCAGGGCAATGATCCAGCATGGGCTGCGGCCCTGCTCCTGTTCTCGCTGACGTATCAGGCGAGTGCTGTCATAGCCGTTCATACCGGGCATTTCGCAATCCATAAAAATTACCTGCCAATGTGGCTGTGCCGGAGCAACACTGTCCGCAGCAATACTACCGTCCGTTGTGCTTTCGCTCTCGATGCCGAGAGAACCAAGGATGCTCTGGATGACCATCTGGCTGACGTGATCATCATCGACGACAAGCACTCTTTGTGGTCTCACCGGTGGTTCTTCTGTTGTGTTGTCGTTGAGTGGGGTTTCCGTGGGCGAGCGACTGCTGATCAGGCTATCCAGCGCCAGGCGTAGATGGCGTGACTCCAGCGGTAGCTCAAGCATTGGCCGGTTTGACGGCGTCGCCGCGATTAGCCCCTGCTCACGCTCTACCAGTACGACCCATGGGATATGTCCAAAGGAGGTTTTTCGGTGGCTGGTGAGCTCAAGATAGCCGCGCTGATCCACCACCAGAATATCTGCATCAGGGAGGTTTTCTGTATGCAAAATTTCGCCAATGGTAAAGTCTCGGGTTTCCATTCCCCAGCGGCTACTAAGTTGGGAAACACTGAGCCGTAGCGCTTTGCGTTCGCCAATCACTACCAGCTTCTTCCCGGGCAAGCCGCCGTTATCGCTATGATGTTTGGCTGCTCGGCAAGGCAAAGTAAAGTAAAAGCTGGCACCATGGCCTGGTGAGCTGGTGCTGTTGAGCTCGCCACCCAGTAACTCACAGAGCTTCCTCGAAACTGTCAGGCCGAGCCCTCCTTTGCTGCTCATCACGGACTGCTGTTCGTCCTCATTCATACCGCTACCGGTGTCGGTGACTTCAAAAAGGAGTATGACATTACCAATGTCATCGGCGGGTTGACGAACGCTGACGCTGATCGTGATGTGCCCTTGTTCTGTAAATTTCAGCGCATTGCTGAGCAAGTTGGTGAGAATCTGTTTTACCCGAACGGCATCCGTCACAATCAAGTCAGGAACCCGGCTGTCGATATAGCTGAAAACCGGCAAATCCTTGTCACAGGCACTGCTGACAAACAGTCCGACCACATCGGAAACCAGTTCGTCGGCTCGGACCTCAGAGGGGGTCAGGCTGAGTCTGCCGGATTCAATTCGGGAGTGATCAAGAAGATCATTCAGCACCGTCAATAATGAACCGCAGGAGTGATAAATGGTGTCGGCATACTGCCGTTGTCGAGCCTCGTTTGTGTCGGCACGGCGGAGCAGGTCTGCCATGCCGAGGATGCCCTGCATGGGGGTTCGTATTTGATGGCTCATGGTAACGAGAAACTCACTTTTTGCCTGATTCTCGGCTCGCGCCCGCAGAGCTTCCATTTCGCCGCGCAGTCGTTCAGCTTCGTGTTGATGTTCCTGTAAACGATTGATGCGGTAAGCCAATGCCAGTGATAACAGGACCACATCCAGAAATATCCCTACCTGTAGCAGATTTTCAGTCACAAAGGTTTGTGGAATAAGAGCAAATTTATTCAGGCTCAGTAATAATGCGCCAAACACAAGACAGCATTCGGCGGCAGCAAAGAATCGAGCATCTGGATCTTTGTCGAAGAGGCGTTGGCAAACGATAAAAATAAGGGTTAATCCGAAGCAGAGCACCAGCGCTGTGTTAATGGGAATTAACATAGCGCTGGGCAAAAACGGAGTTAGAGTCAGCAGTACAATAGCGCTGTTGCCGTATAGCCTCAGTGCTTTGGCAAACAATGGTTTGCGATTTTCAAGGCTCAGGAATGTCGTGGTAAAACGACTGCCTGCGAAGACAATCAGTGGTAGCAATACAAGCAAAGCATAGCTGTTCACGAGTGGTAACGAGGGCCATAGATATTGTTGTGCATAGCCATGGAAAATGGCTTGGAACAGAGTTAACAATCCGGCCCACAGGGCATATAGACGATAAATCGGTTCTCCCAGAGAAAAATATAAAAACAGGTTGTACAGCAGCATTACCAGCATGGCGCCGAAAAACAGCGCCTGAACCTGGTCATGGCGAGCTTGCTGTTGGGCGAAGGCGTCATGGGTGGTCAGAAAAATTGGCAACTGCAGGGCATGATCAGAGGTGATGTGAATCACCACGGAGGTAATCTGGTCGTCATGCAAGTTGAGCGGAAACGCGGGTATTTTGCTGGCGAGTGGTCGCTGTTCAAAAGCAATGCTCTGGCCTCCGCGTAAGTGCTGCGGCGCGCCGTCCTTTTGTTCGGTATACAGGTCCACCTGATCCAGCAGGGCATAGTTGATAACCAGTAGCCAGTCGGCATTACGCAGGCGACCGTCAATCTCCAGCTTGAGCCAGCAGGACTGACGACTGAATCCGCGATTCAGGGCGCTACCGATGGCAGGCTGCCAGGGCCAGCCTCCGGGATTTTTGAGTAGCTGGCCAGCGGATGGGCTGCTGTCGATATCGGTACACAGTATGGCAACTTGCTGCGCAGAGGGTTGCTGTTGATGAGTGTCTGAAGTGAGTACAAGCGGAGCAGGTATCAGGGGCTCCTGTGCGGCGCTGCTACCGGCTAATAACCACAGCCATAACCCTGCCCAGAGTCGTATGCGGGTTTGCCGGCGACACGACAGGCCTGTCGCGGCGTTTGTTTGGATGCCTATTGCGGCATTTGCAGGGGCCTGATAAATGGCCTGATCCAGCCGTTCCATAGTTGCCTCCGAAGATCCCTGTTCGAGCGGCAGTCAGTCGTTTGTAGTGCTTTAGTGGGTGGCAATAAAGCATTACTCCGTTTGTGATCCAGTCTACACCTTGGCTGTGACACAGGAAGAGAGTGCGGCGGATTGATATCATTTGACCGACGAGCGGTCAGTCGTGCTTGCGGGAGGGCACTTGCAGTCGTATCAGTGTTTGTAATACCTGATCTCGAGTAACTGGCTTGCTGAGGTATTCATCCATGCCTGCTGCCCGGGCCCTGCCGACATAGTCATCACTGGCGTGGGCGCTCAGGCCGACGATTGGCAGGCGAGTGGTTCCCCGGACCTGCTCAAGGTCGCGAATACGTCGGGTGGCTTCGTAGCCATCCATCACCGGCATTTCGCAATCCATCAGCAGGACGTCCCAGGCAGCCCGGTTGGCGCTGACCAGATCCAGTGCCTGAGCGCCATCGCTGACGGCTTTGACGTGGCAGCCAATGCTGCGCAGGATATTTTCAATAACCAGTTGATTTACCGGGTTATCCTCGGCCACCAGCACTCGCATGCCACGGATATCGCGTGCTGGCACCATTGTTTCAGCGCTTGAGTCGTCATCATTGTCGGTGGGCGCCAGCAGCCCGATCAGGGCGTGGCGCAGACGGGCGGTACGTATCGGCATTTCAACGATGACAAAAATACCTTCAATAGCGATGGTGAGTGGCACGCCAATTTCCTGACCGATTAACAGTGCTGGCTGCGGGCTGTCGGGCGCAAAAAGACTTTTTAGAGTTGCTATGTCGGCGACAAATTGATGGTGGATCAGGATGGCATCCAGCTGGCTGATGGATTTCAGAAAAGTGGGCAGGCGGCGTTGGACTTCTTCCAGATCAGCGCAGGTGAGTGTTTCCATATGCCAGCGCTCGCTCATTTG
>PGZG01000248.1 GCA_002840115.1 Gammaproteobacteria bacterium HGW-Gammaproteobacteria-14
GAGCCTTTTACCTGCGTGACACCGATGGCACCGCCATAGCACTGGTACAGCTGGATCTCGGTGCAGGCTCACTGGTACTCCATCATCGGGTAGCCGAGTTGATTGCCGAGAAAACCGATATTCCAGCCCATGGTCTCAGCCTGCTGGTTACCCATACCCATACCGGGCCCAGCGGTTTTCTGGACAGTGACTTCTATAATGTCTACGGAAGCAGTCGACCGGGCTTCGACCCGGCGCTATTCGAATTTCTCAGTACACGTATCGCTGATGCGGTGATCCGCGCATACGAACAACAGCGACCAGCGCGTTTTGCCAGTGGTCAACGGGAAGTGTGGGGGCTGACACGCAATCGCTCGGTGGCAGCCTGGGCGGAAAATTTCAATCTTGCCGCCAGCACAATTAACGAGGCCCTTGCCTTTCGTGCCGTAAATCCGCAGATGACCATGCTGCGCATTGATTTACAGGCGGGTGACGGCCTGTTCTACCCCGCCGGTGCGCTCACTGCATTTTCCATCCACGGCACCAGCATTCCAGCATTTACCGCCCCCTATCATGCGGACCTCTGGGCCTGGTTAGCGAGTGACATGGAACAGGCAATGCAAGCCAGTGGCACCCCGTTTGCAACTGTACATGGCGCCTTTCAGGGAACCCACGCGGATAATAACCCCGCTTGGCATCGTGGTGAACGAGGTGACTTTGCTGCCCGCCGTATTGGCAAAGCCTTGGCACAGCAGGCCGTTGCCCTGCATCAAGAACTGGCAAAGGGGCTTGATAGTCAACTCACTCTGCAAAGAGGCAGCCGCCTTGTTAATACACTGGAGTTGAATGAAGACGCTCGCTTTGGTCTGTGCGAACGAGCGGTGGTGGGGGCTGCCACTGTCGGTGCGGCAAACGGTGACGAAGTTTTCCCGATCAGTTATTTACCCTATTTCAAAGAAGACTGGCCGCGACGCTTTTTCAATGATGGCTGTCAGGGAACAAAACAGTGGATGCTATCGAAGCTGCAACTGCTGCTACCCGCCGACCGCTTTCCACACAAAGCGTTATTACAGGTGCTGCGAGTCAACGACCTGATTATCGTCGCAGCCCCCTGGGAGGTGACTCTGGAAGCGGGCAATCAGTTGCGCGATGCCGTTAAAGCAGAGTTGCCGGAAGGAAGCTGGCACATCGAAATATCCAGCCTTGCTAACGGCATGTTTGGCTATGTCACCACTCCCGCCGAATATAGCCGCCAATACTATGAGGGAGGGCATACGCTCTATGGTCCGCACAGCCTGACATTTTTACGCCAACAATTCAGTACACTAACAGCAACTCTGATCGCCCATGGCGAGCTCAATGAGCTTCCCGCAGATTACTATTTTACCTTGGCAAGCCGATCCTATTGGCCGGCGGTGCCGCCCTCTGATGTGCCACGACATTGGCTCACTGAGCCTGAGTTTGTTCGCGGTGATACTTCCATGGAGCCCCATTGGCGTATCCGGCTACTCGCCGAACCACCGGGGTATCTGGCTTTGCATTTACCACTGCTGTCTGTCGAGAACAGCGACGGCATGATGGTAGCAGATGATCAGGGTGGCGATCTGCAACTACGACTACTGACTGACAATGGCGAAAGTGGCCATTATGAAATACGCTGGTTTTACCCCATTTTGCGCGCCGACATGCAGCATCGACTAATTATTGCGCCTCGGGATGAAAGACCTGCACTGGTATCCGACTGGTTTTAGCTGCGATTACTGCCCTCCATCGGTACACTGAAGATTGACTGATATTCGGACAGAGCCATGACCTTCCGGCCTTTGCTATTAACCGCACTACTGACAGGCACGCTGTTGTTCGTAACCGGCTGCGTTAATACCTCAACGCTGGTCACTCGCCATGTGGCAGAGCCCGGCGAACCTGCAATTAGCAACTTACTGTTGGTGGGGCGCTCCCCGGATCTGAAAACCCGGCGTCAATGGGAGGTCGCCTGTGCTTCGCAGTTGCAGCTCACCGATCTGAATGTGGCACTGAGTCATCACCTATGGAGTGAAGAGGCCCTGCCTCCCCATGACAGCTTAATGCAGCAAGCCCGACAGAGCGGCTTTAAGGGGGTATTGATTGGAGAAATCACGGCGCTACTGCTTGCCCCCATGCAGTTACCACCAGAAAACGTGGTCTCTCAGGAACGCCGCGCCAGCAGCGATGCTTCTCCGCAAGCAGAGGGGTTCCGAATCACACTGGGAGG
>PGZG01000021.1 GCA_002840115.1 Gammaproteobacteria bacterium HGW-Gammaproteobacteria-14
AGATATTGTTGCTTTTGTTGATAGTAAATCCGACTGGCTACGCCGTCGTTTGGCGGCTATTGGCGATCAGCCGCTGCCGCGCCAGTTAACCTATACCGATGGTGAAGAGCATCTGTTTCTCGGGCAGCGCCACCCGTTACAACTTGGCATGGCGTCGCGAGCAGAAACCTCGATCTCTCAGGGCGTACTGCAGCTACAGCTGCCAAATCCGGAAAGTGCTAAACAGGTGTCGGCGCAACTGACGGGCTGGTATCGGCAGCAAGCGGAAGAGCTATATAGCAGATTGCTGGATCAGCATTTTCCGTTTTTTGCCGAACGCGGCTATAAGCGGCCACAGCTGAGAATTCGCCGTATGAAAAGTCGTTGGGGCAGCCTGTCCAGCCGTGGCTATATCAATCTCAACCTGGAATTAATCAAGACACCACTGGAGTGCATTGAGTATGTGGTGCTGCATGAGCTTTGCCACCTTGAGCATATGAATCATGGTGCCGGGTTTCGTGCTCTGCTGGGCCAGTGTTTGCCGGACTGGCAGGCGCGGCGTGAAACGCTGAATCGTGCACCGCTGATCTGATACAGTGATGATTCTGATACGTTGACTGTTTCGACCAGTCTGGTTGAGTCACAGGGAGCGAGCGATGAGTAAGACAGTCGGGTTACCACGGGTTGTCGCTATTTGCACGGCCGCGATTTGGGCTGCGGCCTTCACCATATTGGCCCTGGCAGCGACCACGGAAACCTCCACTGGTAAGGCTTGGCTGGTGGATCTCAATGGCGTGGTTGGCCCTGCCACCGTGGATCATGTTCGCCGCACCATGAGCGATGCTGCCAATGAGGGCGCCGCTTTGGTTGTTTTGAGAATGGATACCCCTGGCGGCCTCGATAGCAGCATGCGTGGGCTGGTCAAGGATATCCTCGCCTCCCCGGTGCCGGTGGTAACCTGGGTGGCGCCCTCCGGCTCCCGCGCGGCCAGTGCCGGGACCTATATATTACTGGCCAGCCATGGCGCAGTGATGGCGTCCTCAACTCATCTCGGGGCGGCCACGCCAGTTACCATGGGTGGCCTGCCGGGGAGCGCTGAACCGCCGACAGAAAAAGCCGGCAGCGAACCGGATGATGATGGCAAGCGGCGTGGCGCCACCGCTACGGAGCGCAAAATGCTGGAAGATGCGGTGTCGTACATTCGCGGCCTTGCGGAACACCACGGGCGTAATGCCGACTGGGCAGAAGATGCAGTGCGTGAAGGTAGCACCTTGACGGCCACTGAAGCCAAAGCTCAGGGTGTGATTGATTTTATCGCCGACGATATGGAAACCCTGCTGGCCGAGCTGCATGGCAGGGAGGTGCGAATGCCTGACGGCAAGCAAATACTGGATACAGCAGGGCTTGACGTGGTTGAGCGTGCCGCCGATTGGCGGACCAAATTACTGGCCGTAATCACCGATCCTAACGTCGCCTACTTTTTGATGTTGTTGGGTTTTTACGGCCTTATTTTCGAGCTGTCTAATCCCGGTCAGATCTACCCTGGTGTGATCGGGGTGATTTGTCTGGTGTTGGCGCTCTATGCCTTCCAGGTATTGCCAATCAACTACGCAGGGTTGGCGCTGATTATCCTCGGCCTTGCCTTTATGGCGGCAGAAGCATTTATGCCGAGTTTCGGGATATTGGGGCTAGGGGGGTTGGCAGCCTTTATGTTTGGCTCGGTCATTCTTCTGGACGATCAGCATCTGGCCCTTTCCTTGCCCTTGATTATTTCTACCGGAGTGATTTCTCTGGGTTGCCTTGGCTGGGTTCTTGGCCGATTACTGGGTATTCGCAAGCGCCCTCCCCAAGCTGGTGTTGAACAGATGATGCTTATGGATGCTGTGGCATCGGAAGCATTCAGCGATGAAGGCTGGGTGCGTATTCATGGTGAAAGCTGGCGGGCTCGCACGAATAGCCCAGTGCAGGCAGGAGAGCATGTTCGAGTGACTAAAGTTGACGGGCTAACCTTGACGGTGACTCCGAAAACATCATTGCAACAGGGAGAATAATCATGACGGCATTACTTTTTCCATTGGTCTTTATCATTGTTTTTCTTAGCATGGCAATTCGCATCCTGCCGGAGTATCAGCGGGGGGTGGTTTTTTTCTTGGGGCGCTTTCAGGCGGTTAAAGGGCCGGGTTTGGTGATTATCATTCCTGGCATCCAGCAAATGACTCGGGTAGATCTGCGTGTCATTACTCTTGATGTGCCTAGTCAGGACCTTATCTCCAAGGATAACGTCACTGTTAAAGTTAATGCTGTGCTGTACTTCCGGGTGGTGGATCCAGAAAAAGCCATTATTCAGGTTGAAGATTATTACAACGCCACCAGCCAGCTATCGCAAACCACGCTCCGTTCCGTACTCGGCAAGCATGATCTGGATGAAATGCTTTCTGAGCGAGATAAGCTTAATGTGGACATTCAGTCCATTATTGATAGTCAGACCGACGCGTGGGGTATCAAGGTAACCAATGTTGAAATCAAACATATTGATCTCAATGAAACCATGATTCGTGCCATTGCGCGGCAGGCGGAAGCAGAGCGGGAACGTCGCGCCAAGGTCATCAATGCGGAAGGGGAAATGCAGGCGGCACAAAAACTTGTGGAAGCGGCGGATATTATTACCACAAATCCAGCGGCTCTACAGTTGCGTTACTTGCAGACCATGAGTGATATGGCCGGGAAAAACACCTCAACCATGATATTCCCGCTGCCGATTGATCTACTTAATCATTTTAGTAAGAAGTAATCGCTGAAACAAAGAGCATACCGGGCCCGTGTAAGGGGGCCTCGTATGCTCTGGTCGTTGTCACTGTTTCCGCGGGGTTAGGGGTTCATCATCAAAGTAAATTCCTTGCCATCCATACTTCATAAAGCGACGAATATTGCCGTGGTCGTTACCGTCCGGAAACCGTAAAACATCTTCCCGATAATAGCGGCCAAAGCAGGCCAGAGTGCTTTCTTCGTCAAGCTTGTTTTGTCGAGCGAAGGCGAAAACCCGGCAAGAGCCTGCATTGCTTCCGGCTTCATTAATCAAAGCGTCTTCCCCAAGACCATTGGTAAACCGGGTTTCCGTGTAGTGATAAAATTGGTCGATTACAGCGATGACTTCATCGAACTCAACTCTTTCCGGGGATTGGGCGATATGCTGAAGTAGTGCCTGAAGGGAGTTCATGCCGATTTCCTTAATATTGACCAGGTGCAGTAAATGGGATCTATTGATCAAGGTCAACGCCAGTAACAATGAAGATACCTTTCCCTGACAATATGGGTGCCTGACGGCGGAGTCGAGAATGTCGAATCTTTCTGATCCAAGAGTCTTTTTTGCCGCAGAGCGAACACTGTTGGCCTGGAATCGAACGGGACTGGCCCTCATTGCCTTCGGCTTTTTGGTTGAGCGTGCCGGGTTGTTAATGAAGGTGTTATTGCAGGGCACCCAGGGAGGTCTTGATCAGATATTCACTCTGTGGCTTGGCGTGTTGTTTATAGTGCTTGGGGCTCTGGTGTCTTTGCTATCAGTCATCCAGCATCGCGTGGTGCTAAACACCCTGAGCCCTGAAGAAATTCCCCATGGTTATCGTATTCGATGGGCAATGCTGGTTAATTTGGCCGTATCTTTATTGGGTGTTGTGCTCGCTCTTGGGCTTCTTTTTCTTACCGACTGAATACAGGAAAGTTGATGGATTCTGTGTCACAGATGGCACTAGGTGCTGCTGTTTCCGTGGCCGTGATGGGTGGGCGGGTGCCGGTGGTCAAGGCGGCGGTGGTGGGCGGATTGCTAGGTACCTTGCCAGATCTCGACGTGGTTATCGATTATGGTGATGCTATTCGTAATATGACCTTCCATCGGGGGGAGAGCCATTCGCTGTTCTGGTTGACACTGGCATCCCCGGTGGCGGCCTGGATAACGGCCAAGCTGGCTAGCGGTGGAATGCATCTGCGGCATTGGTGGTTGGCGGTCTGGCTGGTGTGGATAACCCATGTGTTGCTGGATGCCATGACCATTTATGGAACCCAGTTATTGCTGCCGTTCTCCAATTACCCTGTTGGGGTGGGTAGCATTTTTATTATCGACCCGCTCTACACCGTACCCCTGTTAATCGGGCTTGGGCTGGCCTGTTGGCGAGGGAACCCGAGAGGCCTCAACGCCAATCGTAACGGATTGATTCTCAGCACGCTGTATTTATGCTGGGGCGTAATGGCACAACAATATGTTGCGCGGTTGGCGGATCAGTCCTTGCAGCAGGCGGGTGTAGAGGTGGAGCAAAGGCTGGTATTGCCAACACCGCTTAATAGCCTGCTATGGCGTGTTCTGGTGATTACCCCTGACGGTTATGCGGAGGGTTTCTACTCCTTGCTGGAAGGCAGCAACGACATAAGCTTCTATCATTTTGATCGCGGCATGGAGTGGCAGGAGGTGCTGGCAGATCAGTGGCAGGTGCAACGGTTGGCGTGGTTTACCCATGGCTTCTATAAGTTGTCACAGCGCGAGAACCAGATTCTGGTGACAGATTTGAGGATGGGTCAGGAGCCCTACTATTTTTTTAATTTTGTTGTCGCCAGCAATGCATCAGGAGAGTGGCAGTTCAGCAAGCCGATCCATATTCGTGAACGGGAAGATATGAGTAGAGGCCTCCGCTGGATAGGGCAGCGGATTCACGACTCGAGGGCCGCGCCGTTAACTCGTTAGCGGGTACGATAATTTGCAGTGTTTGCAGGCTTAAAATAAAAGCACCCATTGCCGAGTATTGTTTGTCAGCAGAAGTTCGCGGCAAAAAAAACCCCGCAGAGCGGGGTTTTTTCTTTTACCAACCAATCATGCCGGGTTGACGTTGGCGGCCTGCGGGCCCTTCGGACCCTGCTGGACGTCATAGGACACTTTCTGTCCTTCCGCCAGCGTCTTGAAGCCGTTGCCTTGAATGGCGCTGAAATGTACGAATACGTCCGCACCACCTTCATCCTGCGTGATGAAGCCAAATCCTTTGGATTCGTTGAACCATTTCACGGTACCTGTAGCCATTGTAACTTACCTCGAATCTAACGAAATCAATGATGTTTGTTGCATGCAGGACGGGAGGACTACGCGGAAGGCACTAGCAGAACCACCGCTGCTCGAGCCGCAGCAACTTCGACTCTACGGCAGTTTTTTTCACTTCGCCAGTATTTTTGCGGTAATCGCGACATGGCGTTAACTGCGCGTGAATCAACGAATCCCGGCGGCAACCTCCAGTTCATGAATGCCATTCTCAAGGTAGTCCAGTAGTCGCTGCATGGAGGGCAGGGTGCGGCGGCAGCCAATCAAGCCAAACTCCAGCTGATCAACATAGCTGGTGAGCGTGATATTCAGAGCGATGCGATCCAGCACAATAGAGACCGGGTACATGCCCTGTAAGCGTGCACCATTCCAGTACAAAGGTTCTTTTGGGCCGGGCACATTGGAAATGACTACGTTGAAGGCCTGTAGCTTTGGTGCCATGCCGGTCAGCAAATTAATACCGGTGGGTGCCAGCATAAGCGCGGTGAAATTGAGAATCTCTTCCGGTGTCATTTGCCGGTAACGACACTTGGCCTCTTCAACCGAGGCCTTGATAACGCGCAGCCGATTGGCCGGGTCTGCTATGTGGGTGCCGAGATTGGCCAGAATAGTGGCGATCTGATTGCCTTCGGCGCTGTCATCCTGGCGCAGAGATACCGGCACCATGGCAATCAGCGGCTCGTTGGGGAGGGCGTTCTGGGCAATCAGATAATCGCGCAGGGCGCTGCCACAGATGGCCAGCACAATATCGTTGAGGGTGCAGTCAAAGGCCTTGGCGATCTGCTTGATGCGAGCCATGGAGTACGATTGGGCAGCAAAGCGACGGCTGCCGGTAATACGTTCGTTGAGCTGGCACTGGGGCGCCTGAAAGATCGATACATAGTCGGGGTCGTTCTTTGCCTTCTGGCTAACCTTGTAAACCTCCCGGGCGAGGGCGGGCACGGTGGCAATCTGCTTGCTCATGCCTGCCGTGAGGCGCGCCAGACCGCTGACCGCATCCACCGGGTTAGAGGGCATGCCCGGACGGCGCCGTTTGGGCGGGCAGGCCCATACCGGAGGCTGATCTCGCACGCTGGGGTCGGTGGAAAGGGCGCGCATTCCCAGACGCATGGCGGAAATGCCGTCCACCAGAGAGTGATGCACCTTGGTATAGAGGGCAAATCGGCGTCCACGAATGCCCTCAATCAAATGGGCTTCCCACAACGGGCGTTCGCGATCCAGCAGGTTTGAGTGCTCGGCAGATACCAGCGCCAATAGTTCGCGGATGCGCCCTGGTTTGGGGAGCGCTTCGTGGCGGAAGTGGTGATCAATATCAAACTGGCGGTCTTCCACCCAGACCGGCTGGCCCAGGCGGCTCGATAAACGCTGATTGAAGGGGGCCACCGGCGCACAGTAGTCGCGCATTGACTGGGCCAGATCGCTGACATACTTCGGGCCGGCGTCCTCGGGATAAGAAAACAGCTGCAGTCCGGCAACATGCATAGGCTGTTGGCGCTTCTCAAGCCAGAGGAATAGTTGATCTACAGGACTCAGGGCCTTCACTATCGCTTTCTCCTTTCAGTCAGTGGTGCATCTGCCCGTGTTATCCGGTCAGTGTTTGCCTTTCCATTTTTTCATCGAGGTGGACATGCCGGTCGTCTTGGCAAGGAAATCCCATACCGGCGTCGGCAAGGCGCCTTTCATCAGATCGATATGCTTCACGATCATGGGCTCCTGTACCAGCGGCTCCCGCTCCCGGATACCACGCAGAACTGATCGTACAACTTTTTCCGGTGACAGGATGGGTGATAGCAGTGGCGCCCGGACGCCATCAAACATGCCAGTGTCGATGTAACTTGGGCAGACCGTAGTAACGGCCACATGTTCCAGGCCTCGCTCTTTCAGCTCCAGCCGCAGGGACTCGGAAAAGCCCAGCACGGCCCACTTGCTGGCGGCGTAGGTGCTGCCGTAGGGCAGGCCCACATAGGAGCTGGCACTGGCAATATTGACCAGATGTCCCTGGCGGCTCTGGGTCAGATCATTGAAGAATGTATGGGTGAGAGCCATGAGCCCTGTGGCATTGATCTGGAAAGTGTTCAGGTGCTCCTTTAAATCAACCTTCTCGAACTCCCCCCCGAAAACCACGCCGGCATTGTTAATCAGGATATCCACCGGGCCATGGGCCTTGTGAAGTCGCTCCCGGAACGCCGTGAATGTGCCCAGTTTGCTGACGTCGAGCACCATGGCGGCGGCACGTCCACCGGCATCGCGAATAGAGCTGGCGACAGCTTCGGCGGCGGCTTTACGGCGAGCGGTGACAATAACCTCGGCGCCCTGTTGGGCAAGCTGCTCGGCCATCAGGGCGCCGATGCCGCTGCCGGCGCCGGTTATCAGAATGCGTAAGTTGGAGAAATAGGACATAGCAAGTCAACGGGTATGGGTCATGGGTGAGGTTTGCAGCTTAGCCGGGATGAGCGGCGTTGGCGATGACCGCAGTGCCCTGATTAGTGCCACATTCATATCACGTTGGAGTCCGTTGCCGGGACAGGTATTCTGAGGAGCAGGAGCGGAGAGACATCATCATGGAGCGAGGTCGGAGGCAGAGCTATTGGAAGCGTCAGATAGTGGCGCTGCTGTTGTGCTGTGTGAGTGCCTCTGCCCTGGCGAGCTTTGCGCCGGTGAATGCTGGCCCAACCCTGCAACGTCAGGCGCTGGCGCCCCATGTTCAATTCTGGTGTGACGGCGACGGCCGGAGCACTCTGAGTGATGCCCGGCGAGCACCCTTACAGCCGTTGCAGCGCAAGCAGATTGCATTCGGGTATCGTGCGGACGCCTGCTGGTTTCACTTCGCGTTAAGCAATCCTGCCAGTCACCCCCATGAGGTGTTGCTGTTAATAGACTATGCACTGCTCGACAGCGTTGAGCTGCACGGTTTGAATGCTGGTAAATGGCAACACTGGCAGATGGGAGACTTGCTGTCTTTTTCCCAGCGCCCTCTGAAACTGCGTAGCTTTGTGGTGCCGCTGGAGTTGTTGCCGGAAGCCGAGGCAGATTATTGGTTGCGGGTAGAAACCACCAGTTCAATGACCGTACCGCTGGTTGTTGCCAGCCCCAAACCATTTATTGAGCACCATCTGAATAATGATTGGTTGCTGGGTGTTTTTTACGGTGTTGGTTTCGGGTTGTTTTGTTATCACCTGGTGCTCTGGATTGCCGCTCGAGAACGCATCTATCGTTTTTATGTATTGCATGTGGGCAGTAGCCTGGCCTACGTCGCCACGTTGCAAGGCATTACCTATAAATACTGGCCGGAATCGTTACCCTTTCCAGATAACTTTCCTTATGTAGTAGGTTATTTGGCATTGCTATCGGGAATATTATTTGCCCGTGATTTTCTGGTGACCCGTCAGTGGCCGCGGCTTGATGCAGCGCTGCTGATTATGGTGGCAGTGCTCGCCCTGTTCTTATTCCTTCAGATGGTGCTGCCGACTGGCACCGTGACTCGCTATATGGGCATGATGGCTCTGGCCACGATGCTGATGCTAATTCTGACGGGTGCCTATAGTTGGTTTCGCGGTGGTGGTCAGGCGCGCATCTTTGTGTGGGCCTGGAGCGCTTTTCTTATAATGATCGGTTTGCTGGCGCTTAATGTGTATGGGCTGGTGACCGATTTGCCCATTATTCTTACGTTACATGGTTTGCATATTGGCATTGTTCTCCAGCAGGTCTTGCTATCCTTTGGTTTGGCGGCACGATTAAATGATCTAAAGAAAGAATCCTTGCAGCATGAACAAGAAATTGTCCGAGCTCAGGCAGAAAGTGCCGCTAAGGGAGAATTCCTCGCGCGAATGAGCCATGAAATTCGCACACCGATGAATGCCGTGCTGGCGCTCACTGAATTGCTGGGGGATTCTCGTCTCGATGATCGTCAGCGGCACTATGTCACCACCATTAATAGTGCCGGTGAAACGTTGCTCGGTGTTATCAATGATGTTCTCGACTATTCAAAAATGTCGGCGGGCAAGCTGGCCCTTGAGCAGCGCCCATTCTTGTTGCCACGATTGTTTGAAGAGTGTGTGACGATTATGTCTGCGGCAGCTAACCAGAAAAATCTCCGGCTTAATAGTGAGTTTGCCCAAGACTTGCCACAGTGGGTTCTTGGTGATCCGGTACGCCTCAAGCAAGTGCTGCTTAACCTGCTTAGCAACGCGATTAAATTCACTGAACAAGGTAGCGTTACGCTGGCGGTTAAAGCAGAACTGAGAAGCGATGTGCAGGTTCGCCTGGTGGTGGAAGTGCGCGATACCGGGATTGGTATGAGCCGGGATCAGGCGCGCGATTTGTTCCGCTCATTCCAGCAAGGGGATAGCTCTACATCGCGTAAGTATGGAGGAACCGGTCTGGGTCTGGCGATTTCCAAGGAATTGCTGGAGCTTATGGGCGGAGTTATTGAGGTGGATAGCCAGCCGGGGTTTGGCTCCCGGTTTCATTTCCGGATCTGGCTGCCGCTGGCTCAGGAAGTGGCAGAAGATGAGAAGGAGCGACGGGTGTCATTGGCGGGTTTACGGGTTCTGGTGGTAGAAGATAATACGGTTAACCAAATGGTGATTTCCGAATTGTTGAATGAAATTGGAGTGGAGTCACGGATTGCACCCTCTGGTGCGGAGGCAATCCGTTACTTAACCCGTGGCGAGCAGAGTTTTGATGTAGTGCTAATGGATTGTGAAATGCCAGAAATGGATGGCTATGAGGCAACCCGGCGAATACGTAATCTGGATGGTGATGTGAGGCGCATTCCGATTATTGCGTTAACCGCCCACGCCCTGCAGGAGCATCGAGAGAAATGTTTGGCGGCAGGAATGGATGACCACATTTCAAAGCCGCTCAGATTGAAAGCGTTAACCGAATGTTTGCTACGTTGGCGCGTTCAGGCCTGACCACATGGGCTGGCTATCCAGCCAGCCCCACATAGACATTTTGGACATCGTCATCGCCATCAATCGCATCAAGAAACGCTTCCACTTCGGCGAGAGCCTCACCGGTCAGGGATACCGGGTTTTTCGGTCGATAGCCTAGCTTGGCAGACTGTACCGTGAAGCCCAGTTCTGGCAGAGCGCGGCTCACGGCATCCAGATCGGTGGGTTCGGTGTAGAAGTGCACCACGCCGTCTTCTTCCACCTCCAAATCCTGAGCCCCCGCTTCGATGGCGGCTTCGTCGGGATCAATGCCGGCCTCATTGGCGACGGCTTCAATAAAGCCGAGATACTGAAAATCCCAAGCCACCGAGCCAGAGGTGCCGAGCTGGCCCTTGCGAAACAATACACGGATACTCTGCGCCGTACGGTTTTTGTTATCCGTCAGGCATTCAACAATGACGGGGACCTGATGCGGCGCGAACCCTTCATAGGTGACCAGTTCATACTGGGTGACATCGTCCAGCAGGCCAGCTCCTTTCTTGATAGCACGCTCCAGCGTATCTCGCGGCATCGATGCTTTTTTTGCCTGCTCTACCGCCATCCGCAGGCGCGGGTTCATATCTGCATCAGCCCCGGCGCGAGCCGCGATCATAATTTCTTTGGTTAGTTTGGTGAACAGCCGCCCCTTCGCAGCCGCTGCTTCGGTCTTGCCTTTGACTTTCCACTGGGCGCCCATGGGCCATCCCTCACATAATTTGTTGGGCTGATGGTAATACCCTGTGGCCATGCCGCAAAGAGGCAGATGCGGATTCAGGGTTAATCACAGCAAAAATAGCAACCTGTGCGGTGATCGGGGTGCGTCAATGTGGTCGCTAAGGCATACTGTTGTACAAAGTTGTTGGTTTCCCGAATGTTCGCTAGCAATGCTGTAACGCCCATTTTGAGGGCTCTGTAAAAGGGAGAGAATAATGAGAGTCGCGTTCTTGTGCGGTAGTTTATTGGCTGCGGGCGCCCTTCAGGCGGCACCGCTAATTGATATTTATGGCGGTGCTTACACCGGGCGGGCCAGTTTCTCCGGTGATCTGGGTTCCGATGGTCGAGCGCTGGATCTTGGTGATGAGCTGGGTTACGACAGTGGCCGACAAACCGTGTTGTATTTGGGGGTTGAGCATGCCGTACCGGTGATCCCCAATGCTCGCCTCCGTTTTGCCAGCCTGTCAGATTCCAGCAGGGGGCAGCTGAATGATACCGCTGATTTTGGTGATGGCAGTTTTGCGGCGGGCACCCAGGTGGCGAGCAGTTTTGATCTTGATAGTACGGATTTGACGCTGTATTACACACCGTTTGATCTGGTGGCGAAGCTGGATATTGGTTTGACTGCCCGGCAATTGAAGGGTGACTTTGTGGTGCAGGATGCGGCGGATGCATCCAATCGCGGTGTCGCCAGTATTAGTGAAGTTGTGCCGCTATTGTATGTCGGTGCTTACGGCAAACTGCCATTAACGGGTTTCTATGCCACCGGCGAAGTTAACGGTATTGGCTATTCAGGGAACCGCTTTATGGATGTCCGGGCCGGTTTGGGTTGGCGTTCGGACTTCTTGTTTGGCGTTGAGCTAGGCTATAGCCAAATGTCGTTGAAAGTGGATATTGATGATGTGGATGCGGACCTGTCTGTTGGGGGGCCTTATTTAGCACTGTCACTGAATTTCTGACGGCAAGAGTATTAGTGCAATAACAAAAAGGGCCTTCGGCCCTTTTTGTTATTTTTGCTATTGGAAATTTTTCTATACAAGAGCGATCACTGCTCCATCAGGAAAAGATCCTTGTTCAGCTGCATGGTTGAGCGGGTTGGCTTGAGGCAAGCTTCCGCATGGGCACGGGCACGCGGCAACATGCGCTCGAAGTAGAAATCCGCAGTAGCCAGTTTGCCTTCGTAGAACTCTTTCGGTTCGTTGCCACCTTTCTCCAGCTTTTCTTGCGCGACAGCCGCCTGAATAGCCCAGAAGTAAGCCATCATGGCGTAGCCGGAATACATCAGGAAGTCATGGCTGGCGGTGCTGACGATGTCGCGATCCTTGGTGGCTACCAACATGATGCGGGTAGTCAGATAGTTCCACTGGGCAGCAACTTTCAGCAGCTTCCAGGCATAGGGGCGAAGGGTGCTATTGCCCAGATTCTTGGTGCCGAATTGAACCAGATTCTGGGTGAACTCACGAACACACTTGCCTTTGGTGGTCAGCAGTACTTTGCGGCCCAGCAGATCCAGTGCCTGAATACCGGTGGTGCCTTCATACAGTGTGGAGATGCGCGCATCGCGGGCAATCTGTTCCATGCCGTGCTCACGAATATAGCCGTGACCGCCGTATACCTGCATACCGATATTGGCTGCTTCCAAACCCATTTCGGTGAGGAATCCTTTCAGGATCGGAGTGAGGAAACCGAGCTTGTCATCCCAGTAGTCATATTTTTTCTGATCGTTTTCCAGCAGGCCGCTGATCATTTTGTCGGCGTACTGAGCGCCGTAATACAGCATGGCGCGGCCGCCTTCAGCGATGGCTTTCTGGGTGAGCAGCATGCGGCGCACGTCGCCATGATGAACAATCGCATCAGCAATGGATTCCGGATCTTTTTTGCCGGAAACCGCGCGCATGGAGCGACGATCCAGTGCATAGGGTACAGCACCCTGGTAGGACAGCTCTGCATGGCAGATACCCTGCATGGCGGTACCGATGCGTGCCGAGTTCATAAAGGTGAACATCGCCTCCAGACCCTTGTTCGGCTCGGCAATCATAAAGCCGGTGGCGCCATCAAAATTCATCACGCAGGTAGCGGATGCCTTGATGCCCATTTTGTGCTCAATGGAGCCACAGTTTACGCCGTGGGCTTCGCCAATTTTACCCGGCAGGTACTTCGGCACGATAAACAGGGAAATACCACGGGTGCCAGCGGGGGCGTCCGGCAAGCGGGCCAGTACGATATGAATAATGTTTTCGGTCAGATCATGTTCGCCGGAGGAAATAAAAATTTTGGTGCCGGTGATCTTGTAGCTGCCATCGGCCTGTGGCTCGGCTTTGGTTTTCATCTGGCCAAGATCGGTGCCGCAATGGGGTTCGGTCAGACACATGGTGCCGCCCCAGCGACCTTCTGTGAGAGGGGTCAGGTATTCCTGTTTTTGCTCTTCGGTGCCGTGCATCATGATGGTGTTCATGGCGCCCAGTGACAAACCCGCATACATCGAGAATGACCAGTTGGCCGTGCCCATCATTTCCTGTTTGAACAGACCCAGCGACATGGGCAGACCCTGGCCGCCGTACTCCACCGGATGCGACAAACCTTGCCAACCACCGGCAACATATTCGTCGTAGGCTTCTTTGAAACCTTTTGGTGTGGTGACCTTGCCGTTATCAAAATGACAACCTTCTTCGTCACCGGATTGATACAGCGGGGCGATAGTGTTTTCACACAGCTTGGCCATTTCCGAGATGATGGCCTCAACCATGTCCGGCGTGGCTTCACCACCATTGGGCAGAGTTTTGTAGTGGCTTTCGAAGTCGAATACTTCGTTCATCAGGAAGCGCATGTCGCGCACGGGAGCCTTGTACTGTGGCATGAGATCACCTCAACGCTGGGATATAGGATTCGTGGCGGCGATTTATAGCGGAACCGGACAGGCGAAGCTTTGACCGTAAAAACGAAAAACCCCGGCGCTGGGGACGGAAATCCATACAGAGGAGGTGATTATTCAGTGTGTTCAGGCGCTGCCGCCTTAATGCGGCAAGCGAATGCCAACCTGATCAATACGCTCGCCATCCATGCTGCGAACCCGCAAGCGCAGGTCACCGATGAACAGGGTGTCGCCGACCACCGGCTGACCAATGCGACGCCGGAACAGGGCATCCAGCGTCAGGGTGCCAATCCGTGCATCCGGCAGAATAACGCCATAGGCAAACGACAGCTCTGCCACGGAGACATCGCCACGGACGGTAAAATCACCGTAGAAGCGTTTAATCGAGGGCGTCACCGTTTGGCAAAGTGCCGCCAGTGAAGCCTCCTCGTTAACCGGCGCCAGCCAGCCGATATGATCACCGGCGGCGACCACCGTGCCGACATCATTGAGCCGCCGATCCTCGCGGAGTATCACCAGCGGCTGCGCTTCGCCAACCTGGAGATCGCCCAGCTTTTTTCCCTCGGCCCGGGATCCGGCTTCGACAATAAACTGAATCAAGTGCAGATGGCCGCCGCCTTTCCAGCTGGAAACCTGCAAAGGTGCGGGCAGGGCAGGCAGGGATACCCGCAGCCGTCGGGCCAGCCAGGCCATGGTGCTGCCCTGCAGTAGCAGGGATGCCAGCACTACGATCAGGGTCACATCGAACAGCAGCCGGGTTTGGCTGATGCCTGCCAGCAGCGGGAACATGGCCAATACAATCGGCACCGCACCGCGCAGGCCGGTCCAGGAGACAAACAACTTTTCCCGCCAGTCAAAGTGGAACGGTAGCAGGCTTATCCAGACCGCTAGTGGCCGGGCAACAAACATCAGGAACAGGGCGATCAACAGGGCTTCGATGCCGTGCTCACCCAGAGTCGACGGTGTTACCAGCAAACCGAGCAACAGGAACATGCCGGACTGGGCCAGCCATGCCATGGAGTCCATGGAGCGCAATACGTTGTCCCCGGCGCCGCCGCGCCGGTTACCGGCAATCAGCCCCGCCAGATACACGGCCAGAAAGCCGGAGCCGCCCAATGCATTGGTGGCGGCAAAAACACTGGCGCCACCGGTGCACAGCAACAGGGCATGGAGCCCCTCGT
>PGZG01000022.1 GCA_002840115.1 Gammaproteobacteria bacterium HGW-Gammaproteobacteria-14
CTTCCGAAACCGCCAGCCCCGCCTGACGAGCCTCCAGAGCGAGCAACTCATTATTAACCAATCCCTGAAGCACCATGCCCGGGTTGATGAAACTGTCCAGCATACGACCATCAATCTCCGGGCTCTGCTGCCGGATTTGTTGGCGCATACGCTGCACACGGTCATTAAGCTGGCGACTGTAAATCGGAGCGCCATCGACCTCGGCAACAATATCCGCTTGACGACCACCGGACTCAAAATATCCGTAAAAGCCCGTGATAATGAAGGGGATCATGAACAATACAAGCAGCACCAAACCAACCGGACCACGGATAAATTTTCTAAACGACTGCATCACCTGCCTCCACTGGCAACCGCGTCTTCAATAGACCGGACGATGGCCAATACTGTTTCCTGAACGAGCTGCTGAAAAACGAAAAAAGCGCATCCTTCGGATACGCTTTTCGTTGGCGGAGCGGACGGGACTCGAACCCGCGACCCCCGGCGTGACAGGCCGGTATTCTAACCGACTGAACTACCGCTCCGACACTGGCACTCAGTTAACCGCGTCCTTCAGTGCTTTACCGGCTTTGAAGCCCGGCACTTGCGCTTCAGCGATCTGAATGGTGGCACCGGTCTGCGGGTTACGGCCTTCACGGGCAGAACGGGTTTTTACCTGGAAAGTACCAAAGCCAACCAGAGCAACGGTGTCGCCTTTTTTCAGGGCAGCAGTAATGGAGTCAATGGTTGCATCCAGCGCACGACCAGCATCGGCTTTGGAGAGATCTGCAGCAGCAGCAATAGCATCAATCAGTTCAGATTTATTCACGAAGTTCCCCTTTGATTACACGAATTATCAGTTGAGCACCCGGCTCTCTTTCCTTGACCAAGGCGACTTTATACCAACGGGTCTGCAGTCCGTCAAGGAAGCCGCAGGCTGCATGAAACCTGCATCACGCCTAGTTTGCAAACTCTTTCGACGGTTCACCTTGCAGGCTACAAAAGCGGCGCTTAACACGACCACAGACCACATGGATTGTGGCTGAGTATAACAAGCAACACCGGCACTCATAGCCATCTCACAGACAGACAGAGAAAATTGCTCCGAAGTTTTACATTAAAGATCAGATATTGTCCGGAAGCCCATGATTCATCAGTGTTATTTCCAAAATGAAGATGTGGCCTCTGTATCCAAATAGCACCCAGACAATCGACACATGATTATTTTTTGCACAAAGTTTCGCAGCATGGAGATATGATTCCCGGCCCCGGCCTGATGCATTGCAACCAAAGGTAACGCTTAGGCCACCAAAAAATAAAGGAGCCCGAAGGCTCCTTTATTCATTTGCTACTTTTTTAGGCGAATCAGCCCGAGAATCTTATCAGTGCGTACTGATGCGGTCCTCGTCAGCGTCCGGTTTGCTGTTTTTATCCGCAGCCAACTCTTCCTCCACTTCTGCTTCGCTCAAAGGTGTTGGCATATGCTGAAGCGCCAACTCAAGAACCTGGTCGACCCATTTCACCGGAATAATCTTCAACGACGCTTTGATATTTTCCGGTATTTCCTTGAGGTCTCTCTCATTCTCATGGGGGATTAGCACGGTATCAATGCCACCACGATGGGCTGCCAGCAACTTCTCTTTTAGCCCGCCAATCGGCAGCACCTGACCACGCAAAGTAATTTCTCCAGTCATCGCCACATTGGCACGAACCGGAATACCTGTCAGCACAGAGACCAGTGTAGTACACATGGCAATACCGGCGCTTGGACCATCCTTAGGGGTCGCTCCCTCCGGTACATGAATATGGAAATCGTTACGCTCCAGCTGCCGACGGCGAATACCCAAGGTGCGGGCACGGCTCTTGACCACCGTCCAGGCAGCCTGAATGGACTCCTGCATCACATCGCCCAGTGAGCCAGTGCTGGTCACCCTACCCTTGCCGGGAACGGACACCCCTTCGATGGTCAGCAGCTCGCCGCCCACGGAAGTCCAGGCCAGCCCCGTTACCTGACCCACCTGATCCGCTTCTTCAGCGCGACCAAAGCTGTACTTGCGCACGCCAAGGTATTCCTCAATGGCAACGCCTTGCAGGGCAATACGGGTTGCTTCTGACTCCAGCAAATTACCCTTTACAACCTTGCGGCATACCTTGGCGATTTCCCGCTCCAGCCCGCGCACACCCGCTTCGCGGGTGTAATGCCGAATGATGTGACGGATGCTGTCTTCATCAAAAGACAGCTCACCCTCTTTCAAACCATTCGCCTCAACCTGCTTGGGAATCAGGTACTGGCGAGCAATATTGACCTTTTCATCTTCGGTGTAACCGGGAATGCGAATAACTTCCATGCGGTCCAGCAATGGACCGGGAATATTCATGGAGTTCGATGTGCACACAAACAACACTTCCGACAGGTCGTAGTCCACCTCAAGGTAGTGATCATTGAAGGTGTTGTTCTGTTCCGGATCCAAGACTTCTAACAATGCAGAAGCGGGGTCGCCGCGTTGATCCATGCCCATCTTGTCAATTTCATCGAGCAGGAACAGTGGGTTCCGTACGCCTACCTTGGACAGCTTCTGAACCACTTTGCCGGGAAGTGAACCAATATAGGTACGACGATGACCGCGAATTTCCGCCTCATCACGAACGCCGCCCAACGCCATACGGACAAATTTACGATTGGTAGCCCGAGCGACAGACTGCCCCAGAGAGGTTTTACCAACCCCCGGAGGACCTACCAAGCAAAGTACCGGACCTTTCACTTTGCCAACCCGGCTCTGTACCGCGAGAAATTCAAGGATGCGGTCTTTTACTTCCTCAAGACCATAGTGATCCTGATCCAGCACTTGTTGCGCGCGCTTGATGTCATGGCTCACCTTGCTGCGCTTTTTCCAGGGAATATTCACCATCCAGTCAAGATAGCTGCGCACCACGGTTGCCTCAGCAGACATGGGCGACATCATCTTGAGCTTGTTCAGCTCGGCCTTTGCTTTCTCCCGGGCCTCTTTAGTCATGCCGGCAGCAGAAATGCGCTTTTCCAGCTCTTCAAGCTCACTACCACCTTCGTCCAGATCTCCCAGCTCTTTCTGAATAGCCTTCATCTGTTCGTTGAGGTAGTACTCCCGCTGGCTTTTTTCCATCTGCTTTTTAACGCGGCCACGGATACGCTTCTCAACTTTTAAAACGTCCAGCTCACCTTCCATCAAACCAATCAGGTGCTCTACCCGCTCACGAACATCGAACATCTCAAGGATGTCCTGTTTTTCTTCCAGCTTGAGCTGAAGGTGTGCAGCGATACTGTCCGCCAGGCGGCCAAGCTCATCAATACTGGTAACGGAGCTGACAATTTCCGGAGCAACCTTTTTCGACAACTTCACATAGTCATCGAACTGGGTCAGCAATGACTTGCCCAGCGCGTCCGTTTCATTATCTGCTGGCAGAGTTTCATCAAGCTCGGAAATATCGGCCATCATGCAAGCGCTTTCCAGGTCGAGTTTTTCGACCTTGGCACGAATGCCGCCTTCCACCAGCACTTTTACCGTGCCATCAGGCAGCTTGAGCATCTGTAGCAAGGTTGCCACTGTACCCACAGAGTAAATGTTGTCTGCATTAGGCTCGTCGTCCGACGCGTTGCGCTGGGCTACCAGCAGCACCTGCTTGTCCCCTGCCATAGCCTGCTCAAGGGCACGGATGGATTTTGCACGCCCAACAAACAAAGGGATGACCATGTGGGGATACACAACCACATCGCGCAACGGCAGTAATGGAATCTCTTTCAACACAAGCACCTCTTCTGGGGGTCCTTGATCAGAAAAGGCCCCTACGGGCCTTTTCTGATCACGCTTTAATCCGGAGCTACCTTTGAGGCTGGCTTCTCGTTGGCAGTATTGCTGTAAATCAGCAGCGGATCCGAGTCACCGCGAATAGTCGCCGAGTCAATAACAACCTTGGCGACACCTTGCATCGACGGTACCTGATACATGGTGTCTAACAGCACATTTTCAAGGATAGAGCGCAGACCACGGGCACCGGTCTTGCGCTCCATGGCTCTTTTTGCCACTTCCTTAAGAGCGTCTTCACGGAAATCCAGCTCAACCCCTTCCATATCGAACAAGCGACCATATTGTTTGGTCAGCGCATTACGGGGTTCGGTAAGAATCTGGATCAGGGCTTCTTCGCTAAGCTCTTCCAGCGTTGCCGTCACCGGCAGGCGACCAATAAACTCCGGAATCAAGCCAAACTTGATCAGATCCTCCGGTTCAACTTCCTGAAAAAGCTGACCAATGGAACGGCCAAATTCCTTGCTCTTCACTTCCGCCGAGAAACCAATACCGCCTTTCTCGGAACGGTTTTGGATGATCTTTTCCAGACCGGCAAAGGCTCCACCGCAAATAAACAGGATGTTAGAGGTGTCGACCTGCAGAAACTCCTGCTGCGGGTGCTTCCGGCCACCCTGAGGCGGCACCGATGCCACGGTACCTTCAATCAGTTTTAACAGCGCCTGCTGCACACCCTCACCAGAAACATCCCGGGTAATCGAAGGGTTATCTGATTTACGAGAAATCTTGTCGATCTCATCAATATAGACAATGCCCTGCTGAGCCTTCTCTACATCGTAATCACATTTTTGCAGCAGCTTCTGAATGATGTTTTCCACATCCTCACCGACATAGCCCGCTTCGGTCAGTGTAGTCGCATCAGCAATTGTGAAAGGCACATTCAACAACCGCGCCAGAGTTTCCGCCAACAGGGTTTTGCCGGAACCGGTTGGGCCAATCAGCAAAATATTGCTTTTACCCAGCTCGATATCTTCCTTACCCTTTTTACCGGAACGCAGACGCTTATAGTGGTTGTATACCGCTACGGCCAATACCTTTTTGGCTCGCTCCTGACCAATCACATAATCGTCAAGGGTGGTTTTGATTTCGTCAGGCTTGGGCAGCTTTTCGGCGCCGGAGTCAGCGCTGTCTTCCTGCACTTCTTCGCGAATAATGTCGTTACACAGATCGACGCATTCATCGCAAATAAATACGGATGGGCCCGCAATTAATTTGCGCACCTCATGCTGGCTCTTGCCACAAAACGAGCAATACAGAAGCTTGCCGTCGTCTTTGCCACCGGAATGGTCGGTCATCGGTTCTCCCGAAAATGCCTCTTCAGACCCAAGATGACGGCATCGAGGGGCATTTTCAAGCCCGAACGACGCCTCCTGGGGTCAGTTGATCAGATTTTACCCGAATTCACGTTATTTAGACGGGCCGACGGCTAAGCACTTGATCCACAATGCCATATTCCTTTGCCGCCTCGGCACCCATAAAGTTGTCGCGGTCGGTATCGCGCTCAATCACCTCAATGGACTGGCCGGTGTGGTGGGCCAGCAACTCATTCAGTTGCGAGCGAATTTTCAGGATTTCACGGGCATGAATTTCGATATCCGAAGCCTGCCCCTGAAAACCGCCCAAGGGCTGATGGATCATCACCCGGGCGTTCGGCAGCACGAAACGCTTGCCCTTGGCGCCAGCGGTGAGCAAGAACGCCCCCATACTGGCCGCCTGACCAACGCACATGGTGGACACATCCGGCTTGATAAACTGCATGGTGTCGTAAATCGACATGCCGGCGGTCACTGAGCCGCCCGGAGAGTTGATATAGAAATGAATATCTTTATCCGGGTTTTCCGACTCCAGCCACAGCATCTGGGCAACGATCAGGTTGGCCATATGGTCTTCCACCTGGCCAATCATGAATACCACCCGCTCTTTCAGCAGCCGTGAGTAAATATCAAAAGAACGCTCCCCCCGTGCGGTCTGCTCAATCACGATGGGCACCAGCGCGGAGCGCGTGGGGTCATCAATCAGCTTGCTCATTTCCGGGGTCAGGGAGCTAATACGGCTCAGATCAATCATCGGACGGTTTCCTTTGGGCCATCTTCGTTGCCTGCATGTTAAGACTCATTCTTGACGGGCGTCCATAAAAGACGGGTGAAGCAAGACCTGTTTGCCCATTTATTAGGCGGAAGTGACAATTATTAATCAGAAACAACCGTTATCGGGCAAAAATAGCGACGGGGCCCTCGGGCCCCGTCGTTAGTTGCAATAGCAGATTGGGGTAGCTGGCGATGATAATCGGCAGCGCAATCGGTTAAAAACCGATCAACCGCGTCCGCCACGCTGGCTGGCAACCACTTCTTCATAGGAGCTGGCCTTATCGCTTTGCTGAGCAGACGCCAGCACCAGCTCGACAACCTGCTCTTCCAGCACCGCGCCTTCAACCTGCTCCAGCTGCTGACGGTTGCCGTAGAAGTATTTGACGACCTCCGCCGGCTCTTCGTACTGCTCGGCAATCTCTTCAATGCGGGCACGAACCTTGTCAGCATCTGCTTTCAGCTGGTTCTGCTCAAGGATCTGGCGAACCACCAGGCCCAGACGGACAGAGCGCTCCGCCTGCTCGCGGAACAGATCGTCCGGCAAAATGCTGGCGTCAAACTGCTGACCACCACCGAACTGCTGCATCATCTGCTGACGCATACGCTGGATTTCATTACTTACCAGACCAGTGGGCACATCAAACTCATGGCTGTTGACAAGACCATCCATCACCTGAGCTTTGATTTGGGCACGCACGGCATTGCTCAGCTCGCGCTCCATGTTCTTCTTCACTTCGGTGCGGAAATGAGCCAAATCACCATCGCTGACACCAAACGCCTTCATAAACTCGGCGTCGATTTCCGGCAACTTCTGGGCTTCTACCTTGTTAACGGTGAGCTTGAATTCCACCGCCTGACCTTTCAGCTCTTCCGCCTGATAGTCTTCCGGAAAGGTCAACTGCAGGGTTTTGCTGTCACCGGCTTTCAAGCCCACTAGGCCGTCTTCAAAGCCCGGAATCATGGTCCCGGAGCCGATAACCAGATTTTGCCCTTTAGCGGAACCACCAGCAAAAGCTTCCTCTCCTTTGAAGCCTTCGTAGTCGATATTCACTCGATCACCCTGTTCCACGGCACGCTCAGCGGTTTCCCAGCTGGCACGCTGCTTACGCAGGTTGTCGATCATGGTGTCCAAGTCCGCCTCGGTAACTTCTGCAACCGGCTTCTCAACGCTGATGCCGTCAAACGATGCCAAGGTGATCTCAGGGAATACATCAAAAATAGCCACGAATTCCAGATCTTTACCCGGTTCGTTTTTAGTCGCCTCAAAACGCGGCATACCGGCCGGCTCAAGCTTCTGCTCTTCAATCGCCTTTACAAAGCAGTCGCGCATAACATCGCTAAGCACCTCACCGCGAACCGAACCGGCAAAACGGCGCTTGACCTCACGCATCGGCACCTTGCCGGGGCGAAAACCGTCAATACGCAGGTTTTTCTGAGCCTCAAGCAAGCGCTGCTCGACGGCACCATCAAGGCGCTCAGCCGGCACAGCAACGGTCAGACGACGCTCAAGACCTGAAGTAGATTCTACGGAAACCTGCATAACATCCTCTTTCTTAAGGCATTTAGACTATAGGCAAGCGTAGGCATTATGCGGACGCTCCATGAAGGCGCGAGATTATAAAGGAACCGCTGGCAGATGCCTATGATGACCGCTCCTCGCAAATAACGGGGAGCCTGCAGAAACAAAAACGCCCGCACTAAAAGGGCGGGCGTTTTTGTGCTTTATAGGTGGGGTGGCTGATGGGGCTCGAACCCACGACCACCGGAATCACAATCCGGGGCTCTACCAACTGAGCTACAGCCACCATTGAAAGCTGTTGTTCATTATTCCGTTTTTTACCAGCGTTCCTACCCGCAAACTCCACTGCTGATCAAAACGATCGCCGGGCGATAACGGATGGCACGCCTGGCAGGGCTCGAACCTGCAACCTACGGCTTAGAAGGCCGTTGCTCTATCCTGTTGAGCTACAGGCGCATATTTCGTTTCCGTCCATCTTCATTCGATGGTCGGGGTGGAGGGATTCGAACCCCCGACATCCTGCTCCCAAAGCAGGCGCGCTACCAGACTGCGCTACACCCCGGGCTAGCAGCTCGAGCGAGGCGGCATATTACTCGCGCCCTTCCGGAGCGTCAACGAAAAACCACGGAAAAACCGTTGCTTGCCAAGCTTTTGCGCAGTTCTACGGAGCGTGCGAAAATCGCGCCCCATTTCTCGTTATCCATTACCCAGCCCTGATACCCGGAGACACCATGACAGCCCTGATTCTGGACGGCAAAGCCCTGGCACAGCAGTTTGAAGCGGAAATGCGCCAGCGGGTTGATCGTCTAACCCGGCAAGGTGACGGCCGGGTGCCGATTCTGGCCACTATTCTGGTGGGCGCGGACCCCGCCTCCGCCACCTACGTCAAGATGAAGGGCAACGCCTGCCAACGGGTAGGCCTTGGCTCAAAAGCGATTGAGCTGCCTGCCAGCACAACCACAGCGGAGCTGCTGGACGTCATTAATAACCTGAACAACAACCCGGATGTCCATGGCATCCTGCTGCAGCATCCGGTGCCCGAGCAAATTGATGAGCGCGCCTGCTTTGACGCCATCGCACTGGAAAAAGATGTCGATGGCGTCACCTGTCTGGGTTTCGGGCGCATGAGCATGGGTGAGCCAGCCTACGGTAGCGCAACCCCCAAAGGCATTATGCGACTGCTGGAACATTATCAGGTGCCGTTAGCGGGAAAACATGCGGTTGTCGTGGGCCGAAGCGCGATTCTTGGCAAGCCCATGGCCATGATGCTGCTGGGTGCCAACGCCACCGTCACCATCTGCCACAGCCGCACCGAAAATCTTGCGGATCACATTCGCCGCGCAGATATCGTTGTCGGCGCAGTGGGCAAACCAGAGTTTATCAAGGCCGAATGGATCAAGGATGGCGCGGTAGTGGTTGATGCCGGTTATCACCCCGGCGGTGTTGGTGATATTGAGTTGGCGCCCCTGAAAGACCGGGTCAGCGCCTGGACGCCGGTACCCGGCGGTGTCGGTCCCATGACCATTAACACGCTGATCTTCCAGACACTGGAAGCGGGCGAGAAAGCAGCCAACAACGAGTAATCGATTAACGGCTTGCTATATGCCCGCTAAAACGCGGGCCTATAGCAAAGCAGGCTTTGGCAGCTAAAAGGACTCTCGCAACCCCACCGTCAAATTAAAGACCAATGCCTCGCTGGTGCTGTCCGGGTCCACCGCAAAGTACCCTTCGCGCTCAAACTGGTAGCCCTGCCCCACGCTTGCACCGGCCAGCGACTCTTCTGCAACACACCCTTTCAGCACCGTCAAAGACGCCGGGTTAATACCGTCGAGGAAGGTTTTTCCCTCCTCGGTTTTGTCCGGGTTTGCTTCGTTAAACAGGCGGTCGTAAAGACGCACCTCACAGGGCACATTGCGGCTCGCCGAAACCCAGTGAATCACGCCGCGCACCTTGCGACCTTCCGGGTTTTTGCCCAAGGTGTCCGGATCATAAGTACAACGAATCTCGCTGATCTCACCGCTGCTATCGCGGACCACTTCATTGGCTCGAATCACATAGCCATACCGCAACCGTACTTCATCACCCAGCAGCAAGCGTTTCCACTTTTTATTGGCTTCTTCCAGGAAGTCCTCACGATCAATCCAAACCTCCCGGGTCATGGGGATTTGTCGCTCGCCAAAAGATTCATCCTGAGGGTGCACCGGGCCGCTCAGCATCTCCACCTGATCCGCAGGCCAGTTTTCAATGACCACACGCACCGGGCGCAGCACACAAAAGGCGCGCGGCGCATTCTGATTAAGATCATCGCGAATGGCGGACTCCAGCATCCCCATATCGACGGTAGAATCTGCCCGGGCAACACCCACCATGTCACAGAAGCGGCGCAGGCTGGCCGGGGTATAACCACGGCGACGCAGCCCTGCAATGGTCGGCATGCGCGGATCATCCCAACCACTCACCTGCCTCTCGTCCACCAACTGCTTGAGCTTGCGCTTGCTGGTGACAGTGTAGTTCAGGTTAAGTCGAGCAAACTCGGTCTGCTTCGGCTGTGCGGGTAGCGTGCAATGCTCAATCACCCAGTCATACAGGGGTCGATGGGCCTCAAATTCCAGCGTGCATAGACTATGGGTAATACCTTCCAGAGCATCGGAAATCGGGTGAGTAAAGTCGTACATCGGGTAGATGCACCAGGTATCGCCAGTCTGATGGTGATGCACCTTGCGTACCCGATACAGTACCGGGTCACGCATATTGATATTCGGGCTCGCCATATCAATTTTGGCTCGCAACACGGCAGCGCCTTCATCAATATCACCGGCTCGCATCTGGGCAAACAGCGCCAAATTCCCCGCCACCGGACGATCCCGATAGGGGCTATCACGACCCGGCTCTTTCAGGGTGCCCCGATATTCACGCATCTGCTCTGCATTGAGTTGGTCTACATAGGCCAACCCTTTCCCAATTAACTCCAGCGCACACTCATGGATCTGCTCGAAGTATCCCGAGGCATAGCGAATCTCGCCGGCCCACTGGAACCCCAGCCAGGCAACGTCGCGGCTGATGGCGTTGACGTATTCGTCTGACTCCTTTTCCGGATTCGTGTCATCAAAGCGCAAATGGCAGGCGCCTTGATAATCCTCCGCCAGGCCAAAATTCAGGCAGATCGACTTGGCATGACCAATGTGCAGGTAACCGTTAGGCTCCGGCGGGAAGCGGGTGACGATGCGGCCATGGCGCCCTTCTGCCAGATCACGGTCAATCAGCTGACGAATAAAGTTAGTCGGCGTGGAACTCTGGTCAGTCATTTGCTACAGAACCGGCTGAAATGGGAGGGGCGCTAGTGTACAGTGCAGCCCTTTCCCGTCAAAGCTAATGGAGCCGCCATGAAAGCGTTGCTGCGCACCACCTACGGAGATATCACCCTGGCCCTCGATGCTGAGAAAGCACCGGACACCGTGGCCAATTTCGTAAGCTACGTTAAAGATGGCTTTTACAATGGCACTATCTTTCACCGTGTTATCAGTAATTTCATGATCCAGGGCGGCGGTTTTACCGACAAAATGGAACAAAAACCCACCAAAGCACCGATCAAGAACGAGTCCGCCAATGGCCTTTCCAACAAGGTTGGTACCGTGGCCATGGCCCGCACTTCGGACCCGCATTCCGCCACTGCTCAATTTTTCATCAACGTTTCCGACAACCATTTCCTCGATAAAGCACAGTCCCAGGATGGCTGGGGTTATGCCGTATTCGCTGAAGTGGTTGAGGGTCTGGATGTGGTCACCAAGATCAAGCAGGTTCCCACCGGCACCAGCGGCTTCCATCGCGATGTCCCTACAGATACGGTATTGATTGAATCCGTCGAGATTCTGGAGGGCTGATCATGCGCTGGTTTCTTTCCTTCCTGCTATTGCTGCCGCTCAGCCTCTCCGCTGAACCCGTCGACGACCGTCCGCAGGTGGTGCTGGAAACCAGTCTCGGCAATATCGTGCTGGAACTGGACCAAAAACGGGCGCCAAATACCGTTGCCAACTTCCTGCAATATGTTGACGCCGGCTTTTATGACGGCACCCTGTTTCACCGGGTTATCCCCGACTTCATGATTCAAGGCGGCGGTTTTGGCGAAGACTACCTGCAGAAACCAACCCGCGGCCCTATTGATAACGAAGCGGACAACGGCCTGCGCAATACCCGCGGTACCATCGCCATGGCCCGCACCCGAGACCCGCACTCCGCCACGGCACAGTTCTTTATCAACAGTGTTGATAATCGCTCGCTGGATCACACAGCAAAAACACCTGCTGGCTGGGGCTACACGGTATTCGGTCAAGTAATTGAGGGGTTGAATGTGGTCGAGCGCATCAGTGCCACACGCACCGGCAGCGGGCGCCTCAATGGCCACAGCACCGGCGATGTTCCAGTGATGCCCGTATTGATTAAACGCGCTGCCCGTGTAGCCCAGGAAAACAGCGAGGAAAACGGCGACTGATGCGTTACACCCTGTTTATTTCCGACCTGCATTTGGACCCAGCCCGACCACAGCATGTACTGGCCCTTGATGCCCTGTTGCAACAGCACCAGGGCACGGCGGATGCGCTTTATGTGCTGGGTGACCTGTTCGAAAGCTGGATCGGCGACGACGACGACGCCGAGTTCAACCTCTCTGTTGAGGCCTTGTTCCGACGTTTCAGTGACAGTGGTAGCAAACTGTTTTTTATGCACGGCAACCGGGACTTTATGCTGGGCACTGACTTCGCTAACCGCTGCGGCGGCAAGCTGCTTGAAGAGCTCAGCGTGGTGGACCTCTACGGACAGTCCGCCGTACTGCTGCATGGCGACAGTCTGTGCACAGAGGATGAAAAATATCAACAATTCCGCCGTATGGTGCGAGCACCCGCCTGGCAACAGGACATGCTGGCCAAAAGCCTGCAAGAACGCCGCATGATCGCCCAGTTCCTGCGCATGAAAAGCCAGCAGGACAACACCAACAAAGCCGAAAATATTATGGACGTCACTCCGCAAGAAGTGGTTCGCGTTCTGGAAGAGACCGGCGTGAGCCATATGATTCATGGCCACACCCACCGCCCCGCCGTACACACACTGACAACCGCTCAAGGCAGCGCAACACGCCATGTGCTGGGTGACTGGGGCAAGAGCGGGTGGTTAATCCGGGCCGATGCCGACGGCATTCAACTGCAGGAATTCCCTATTTCGTAAATGGCTCTTCAACAGACTGCCTTTCATTCTGCGATTCACCAACCATAAAAAAACGGGCAGCGATACTATCGTTGCCCGTTTTTTTTATGGTGCCAGCCGTATCAGATCAGCGATGTTTCAGACACAACAACACCATTATTATCAACATAGACATAATCACCCGGCGTAATTGTCACGCCACCAAAGGCCACAGGAATATCACGCTGGCCTTCACCACGACGCACGGACTTGAGTGGCACAGAGCCCAGCGTTACCACACCCAGATCGAGTTTTGCCAGCTCATCAACATCACGACAGGCGCCATAAATCAGCACACCACTCCAGCCATGTTTGACCGCGCTTTCACCGATCATGTCGCCAATCAGTGCCATTCTCAGTGAAGCACCACCATCCACCACCAATACCTTGCCGTGCCCGTCGGTGGCCAATATCTCTTTAACCCGGGAGTTGTCTTCGAAACATTTTACGGTAACCGCTTGCCCGGAAAACGCCTTGCGGCCACCAAAGCTATACCAGTGCAGCCCCGTTACCACACGCACCGCCCCCTCATTGGCATCGCAAATATCACAGGTCACAAAACTCACAAAACACCTCGCGTTATTATCCGAAACTGCAATTTCCAAAATCAGAAAGCCTCTGAATAACTCTTCGGGGATTACAGGCTTTCTGCATACTGAGACATCTGTTGATAACGAAGACGATGAATGCCTGTATCGGGCCCCTGCAGCGCCACCGCCACCATGGCATTGGCCACTGTTTGCGCTTCAATCGGCAACCAATCCGCACGGGTCCAGCGTGCCAAAGGCATTACCAACGCCAATGTTTTCAAACCGATTTCTTCACCAAGACGAAACTCAGCGCGGTGCCCCTGCAATAATGATGGCTGCATAAATGCGGTCATCGGCACACCGGCGGCAATCACCTCTCGTTCGGCCTCTCCTTTGGTGCGAGCATAAAACGAAATACCGTGGCGATTAGCATTCACCGCTGACACCATAATAAATCGCTTCGCCCCTGCCGCCGCCGCCTGCTGGGCCGCATGTACACAAAAGGTTTTATCAACCCGCTCAAAAGCCGCCTTTGAACCCGCTTGTCGCAAAGTTGTTCCCAGACAGCAAAAGACATCGTCAACGGCAAACTCGGTTTTATGCTGATCAAGATCATCCAGTGAAGCTGTCACCAACCGGATCCGAGGGTCTGCCTCTATATCAGGGTGACGGCGACCAACTAACGTCAACTGCTGCCATTGGGACTGCTGTAACAGGGTGCGCAGCAAGGCGCCACCGATCAGGCCCGTTGCTCCCAAAATAACCGCCCGGCGACTCATGGGGTATTCTCCTCCGCATCCGGATCACTGCTGTCATGACGCAACCAATGGGAAATCATGGCTTCAAGATCCTCCAGGTGCACCGGCTTCGCCAGATAGTCATCCATACCCGCAGCAAGGCAGCGAGCCTCTGCGCCTTCCATGGTATTCGCCGTCATGGCAACGATGACCACATGAGCATCACTGCCCTCTTCTTTCTCACGGATGGCC
The DNA here is from genome assembly GCA_002840115.1 of Gammaproteobacteria bacterium HGW-Gammaproteobacteria-14. Taxonomy (GTDB): domain Bacteria; phylum Pseudomonadota; class Gammaproteobacteria; order Pseudomonadales; family Alcanivoracaceae; genus PGZG01. Next base: position 14,179 of record PGZG01000022.1, read on the forward strand.
CGCGTGGTATCAAAACCATCGAACTCCGGCATCATGCAATCCATTAATACCAGATCAAAATGCTCACGCTCCATTAACTCAACTGCAGAGCGGCCATCCGATACCGTTTTCACTTGATAGCCCAGCTTGTCGAGCATGCCGCGGGTAACAATCTGGTTAATTTCGTTATCCTCCACCAGCAGCAAACGCCAAGACTTGCGATCATCACGGTCCGGCTGCGTGGTTTTACGGCGATCCTCAGCGGGAGTCGGGCTTTCCACTTCAAACAGTCGTCGCAAGGACTCGCGCAGCAACCGTCGATGGGCCGGCTTGACCAGCACATCGATACGGTGATGCTGCTGTAACAGTTTCTGCACCGCAGGCTCTCCACGCTCTACCAATGTGGTCAATAAAATAACCTTAAGCGATATGAGCGAAGGATCCTCCAGCACTGTACGCGCCAGATTGATGGCATAGTCACGGCGGGATCGGGTATCGACCAGTAAGACCGAGAAGTCCGCATGCTCACGCAAACCACCGCGCAATGCTTGCAATGCAT
>PGZG01000249.1 GCA_002840115.1 Gammaproteobacteria bacterium HGW-Gammaproteobacteria-14
AGCCGTCGCTGGCGCTGGCTTCCGGTGATGATGGGCTGGATTTTACCCGCCAGTTACTGGCAGGGGCCGCGGACCATCTGACCCCGGAGGGGATTCTGGTGGTGGAGGTGGGTAATAGTCAGGCCGCTGTGGAGTTGACCTGGCCTGAGGTGCCCTTTTTGTGGCTGGACTTTGAGCGTGGCGGGCAGGGCGTCTTTTTGCTGACCCGTGCTCAGCTGGAAGAATATGCGGCCGTGCTTCGCGTCGCTTAATAGAGAGCGGACTCGCCATGTTGCCCCACCGTGGCGGCGTTACGGTTAGAATAACGGCTGCAACAGTATGATTTTGCAGTTTTTCGAAGGATAACGATGATGGCAGGCAATAGTTTCGGCGAGCTTTTTCGCATCACGACTTTCGGTGAGTCCCATGGCCCGGCGTTAGGCGCTATTGTTGATGGCTGCCCGCCGGGGCTGGAAATCAGTGAAGCGGATTTGCAGGTGGAGCTGGATCGTCGCAAGCCGGGCACCAGTCGCTATACCACACAGCGTCGGGAACCGGATCAGGTGAAGATTCTCTCCGGTGTTTTTGAAGGCAAGACCACCGGCTGCCCTATTGGCTTGCTGATTGAGAATACGGATCAGAAATCCAAGGATTACGGTGAGATTGCCCGTAGTTTTCGTCCTGCCCATGCGGACTACACCTATGCCCAGAAATACGGTGTCCGTGATTACCGGGGTGGTGGCCGTTCGTCTGCCAGAGAAACGGCGATGCGGGTCGCCGCAGGTGCGATTGCCCGTAAATTCCTGCAGCAGCATTTGGGGGTGCGGATCTACGGTGGGGCGGTGCAGATTGGTGCGGTCAAAGCGCAGACCTTTGATTGGTCGGTGGTCAATGACAACCCGTTCTTTTTCCCGGATGCGAGTAAGGTGCCAGAGCTTGAGGCGCTGATTAATGCGTTGCGTAAAGAGGGTTCCTCCATTGGTGCCCGCGTTAATGTGTATGCGGAGGGTGTGCCACCGGGTTGGGGTGAGCCGGTGTTTGATCGTCTTGATGCGGATCTGGCCAAGGCGATGATGAGCATCAATGCCGTTAAGGCAGTAGAAATTGGTGATGGCTTTGCGGTTGTCGAGCAGCGCGGGGAGTATCACCGCGACGAAATTACACCGGAAGGTTTTTTGAGCAACCATGCTGGCGGTGTGCTTGGCGGCATTAGCTCGGGTCAGGTCGTCAAGGTATCAATGGCGCTAAAGCCGACATCTAGCGTGTTAATCCCCGGTCGTTCTGTGGACGTTGATGGTAATCCGGTGGAGGTGGTGACCAAAGGCCGCCACGACCCCTGTGTGGGTGTGCGTGCGACGCCGATTGCCGAAGCCATGCTGGCTCTGGTGCTGATGGATCACTACCTGCGTCATCGTGGCCAGTGTGCCGATGTGGTGTCGTCTCTGGCGCCTATTCCTGCTGGCAAGAACTGAGGCCAAAGTCTGACCAACGCGTGTTTTTAGTATCCGTCATTTGAAACACTGAGCGGCATCTTTGCATGCACGATGGATGTGTGCAGGGATGCCGGTCATATCGTGGAGTATCTGGTGCCCGCTCATTCCCGTCAGTTACCTATTCCTTATTACTGGCGGCTCTCCTCTTTCTACTTATTCTACTTTGCCTTGTTGGGCACTCTGGTTCCTTATTGGAGCCTGTACCTGCAAGACAGTGGTTTTGCCGCAGCCCAGATTGGCCTACTCATGGCCATTCCCCAGATTACCAAGCTCGGAGCACCTAATCTCTGGGGCTGGCTGGCGGATCGTACCGGTAAACGACTGCGCATTATCCGTACCGGAAATTTACTGGCGGCAATTATTTTTACCGGCGTTTTTTTTGCTGACGGTTTCTGGTCGATGGTAGTGGTGTTGGCCGGGTTCAGTTTTTTCTGGAACGCGGTGCTGGCTCAGTTTGAAGTGATTACTCTCGATACTCTGGGGGATCGCAGCCATCGTTACTCTCAGGTCAGGCTGTGGGGTTCGGTAGGATTTATTGTTGCGGTGCTCTGTGTTGGCTGGCTGCTGGATTACCATGACAGCGGCATTGTGCCCTGGATTCTGTGGGGCTCTCTTTGGCTTATTTGGCTATGCACCTTGATGCTGCCAGCGGGCCAGACAATGGCTCGTCAGCGGAACACCGGCGGGTTGCTGCAGATCATCCGGCAACCGGGTGTGCTGGCG
>PGZG01000250.1 GCA_002840115.1 Gammaproteobacteria bacterium HGW-Gammaproteobacteria-14
GTCGCTCTTGTTATTCTGGTTATCTGGTTCTTCCTTGGTAGTTTACGTGCCACCTTGATTCCGGCTGTTACTATTCCGGTATCGATCATCGGTGCTTTTGCTGGCCTCGCCGCGCTGGGTTTCTCGTTGAATGTGCTAACGCTATTGGCACTGATCCTTGCCATTGGCCTGGTGGTCGATGATGCCATCGTTATGTTGGAAAATATTCAGCGGCGTATGGATGAGGGAGAAAAACCGCTGGTTGCGGCATTTCTTGGTGCTCGGCAAGTAGCCTTTGCAATTGTTGCCACAACGATGACCCTGGTGGCGGTATTCATACCCATTTCTTTTATGGGCGGCGATGTTGGGCGACTGTTTAGTGAGTTCGGCTTCACATTAGCAGCGGCCGTTATTTTTTCCAGCGTGGTGGCGCTGTCTCTGGCCCCCATGCTGTGTTCCCGCTGGCTTAAACCACACAAAAAGAATGGCGATGCTTCAATTATTGATCGCGGACTAGAGCGACTGGCATCGCTTTACCAAACCGGGTTGCAGTATACCTTGGCAAAACCTGCGCCGGTATTGGCGTTGGCGTTTGCGGGCTGCGCTCTGGCGCTGCTGGCTATTTCTCAAATTCCTCGCGAATTGGCACCCATTGAAGATCGTGGAGTCTTTATTGTTCCTGCCACTGCGCCACAAGGTGCAACGGCTAATTACACGCAGCATCATGCTGCAAAAATTGAAGAAATCCTGTTGCCGTTGCTCGATAACGGGGAGGCTGAGCGGGTGCTCTCCATTGTGGGCTTCCGTGGGCAGGTTACCAACGCCTTTACGATCGTGCGCCTGAAAGAGTGGGGGGATCGGGATCGCCGACAGCAGGATATTGTTATGGAGGTGCTGCAGAAATTACCGACTGTGCCGGGTGTGCGTGCAGTGGCGATCAACCCCCCTGGGTTAGGCCAAAGCGGTTTCAATCAGGCGGTGCAGGTGGTGGTGGGTGGCCCCGACTATCTTTCGGCGGTTGCCTGGAGTGAAGCGCTACTGCAGTTAGCCGAGGAAAACCCCGGATTGTTTGGTGCAACCTCGGATTATGATGAAACCCAGCCGCAACTGGATGTTCGCCTGTTGCGTGATCGTGCCGCAGATCTGGGTATTAGCGCTAATGAAGTGGGGCAAACCCTGCAGGCCATGCTGGCATCACTGACCGCTACTACCTACGTGGATCGTGGCCGGGAGTATGATGTCATGCTGGAGGCGATGCCGGCGGATCGAGCAACACCGCAGGATCTGAACAGTATTTATTTGCGTACAGCCAGCGGTGATCTGGTGGCTTTGTCGAGCATTGTCGATTTGTATGAGCAGGGTGCGTCACCGGAATTACGCCGAGTGGATCGATTGCCGGCGGTGACGATTTCTGCGTCTCTGGCGCCGGGCTACGATCTGGGTTCTGCGCTTCGCTTCTTCGAAACAGCCGCCCGTGAAAATCTTCCTTCAGAAGCGCGCATTTCCTATAAGGGAATGGCGGAGGAGTTCCAGTCGGCATCGTCCGCTATTTACATAACCTTTGCGCTGGCAATCGTTATTGTCTTTCTGGTGTTGGCAGCCCAGTTTGAAAGCTGGATTCATCCGCTGATTATTATGTTAACGGTGCCTCTGGCTATTGCCGGTGCCATTATTGCTATTCGGGTAAGCGGTACCAGCATGAATATCTACAGCCAGATCGGCATGATAATGCTAGTTGGACTCATGGCTAAAAACGGTATTCTGATCGTTGAATTTGCCAATCAGCTGCGCGATCAGGGCCGTAATGTCCGTGATGCTATTATTGAAGGTGCTACGGTGCGTTTCCGTCCAGTGCTGATGACGGGGATCTCGACTATCTTTGGTGCACTGCCGTTGGTGCTTGCATCCGGTGCGGGTGCCGAAAGCCGGATGTCCATCGGTATGGTGATTATTGGTGGCTTGCTGTTTGCCACGATATTGACCCTGTTTATTATTCCGTTGTTGTATAACTGGTTAGCCGGTTACGCATCGTCGGTTAATGCGATTGCCCAGCGACTGGAAAAAGACCTTGGCGGTGAAGCCACCCATGACGGTTGATTATCAGGTGCTCAGAACTCGCCGCCGTTCTTTGGAATTGCGGTTATACCCGGACAAGCGGGTGGAAGTTCGGGCGCCTCTGCGAACAACAGACCGAGATATT
>PGZG01000023.1 GCA_002840115.1 Gammaproteobacteria bacterium HGW-Gammaproteobacteria-14
CCGCCTCCACCGCCACAGGCGGCTAATGAGAACGAGACCAACAGCATGATTAGCAGGCGCGATAACATCTGAAATACTCCGTCTTTATTGTTATTTGATTCCGCAGACATAAACGGAAACACCCGTTCACCGGGAAGAAGACGGACAGTAGCTCTGAGGTCGGCGGGCCAGCATTGTCAAAAACAGACATTCACTGGTCAAAAAGAACAAGGCTTACAGCTCTGCAAGAAGAAGGAATGAGCGCTCGCCACAAAGCAAGGATGGATTAATCTTTTCGGCTTAGGATTTCCGACTGAGATAGGAACTGAGTGCAACTCGCGGGCCTTCGTCAGACCTTGATTCGATCGCTCCCCGAGGGCACCAAGGAGCGACCGGATTCTGCCTCAGGAGGCTTCCACGTACTCGACAATTTCCAGATCAAAGCCGGACAACGCATTAAAACGCATTGGCGACGACAGTAGCCGCATACGCCGAACACCAAGCTCCCGCAGTATTTGCGAGCCAGTACCAATGTTTCGATAGGCCGGGCCGCTGCTGCCTGCCGGGCGACGCTTGCCAGAAAAATACTCTTCGATCATGCCCTGCATATGATTGGAGGCGTAATCCTGACCGAGAATAATCACCACACCAGCATCACTACTGGAAATTTCTTCCAGCACCCGATGCATATTCCAACCGGTCCGGCCATTAATTTTCGCGCTCATCAGATCACGTAGCGGATCGACCTGATGCACTCGAACCGTCGTAACCTGTTCCGGCTCCGGAGTGCCTTTGACTAACGCCACATGGGTCATGTCATCCACGGTATCGCGGAACGCGAGCATGCGGAACTCACCGTAGAACGTCGGCAAAAGATTATCGCTCACCAGCTCCACGGTTTTTTCATTGGTCATGCGGTATTCAATCAGATCCGCAATGGTGCCGATTTTCAGATTGTGCTGCTCGGCAAATTTTTCCAGATCCGGGCGGCGCGCCATGGTGCCATCGTCGTTCATAATCTCAACAATGACAGCAGCCGGTTCTTTGCCTGCCATACGAGCCAGATCACAACCTGCTTCCGTATGACCGGCACGGTGCAACACGCCACCGGGTTGCGCCATCAATGGGAAAATATGGCCCGGCTGTACAATGTCGGAAGGCTTGGCATTGCGCGCTACCGCCATCTGTACGGTCTTGGCACGATCCGCCGCAGAAATCCCTGTGGTAACACCCTCGGCGGCCTCAATAGACACGGTAAAATTTGTGCCTAACTGAGTACCGTTGCGACCTACCATCAACGGCAAATCAATTTGCTTGCAACGCTCCTGCGTCAACGTCAGACAGATCAGACCACGGGCATGCTTGGCCATAAAATTAATCGCTTCCGGGGTGACATGCTCCGCCGCCATCACCAGATCACCTTCATTTTCGCGATCTTCGTCATCCATCAGAATGATCATCTTACCGGCGCGCAGATCTTCTACCAGTTCTGCGATGCTATTCATTTTCATGTGTGTCTCCAGCAAGCCATTACGACTTCATGTAGCCGTGTTCGGCGAGAAATGCCATGGAAATTCCATCCTGTTCGCCAGACTGCGCCGCGCGCTCCCCCAGCAACAGACGTTCGAGATATCGGGCGATCACATCCACTTCCAGATTCACCTTGCTGCCCGGCTTCCACTCGGCGATGGTGGTCATCTGTTGGGTATGCGGCACGATATTGAGGCTGAATACGGCACCATCAACACTATTCACCGTCAAGCTAATACCATCCACGGTGATCGAACCTTTGTGGGCAATATATTTTGCCAACGTATCCGGCGCCCGAATATCAAATCGAATGGAGCGCGCATCCGGCGTAACGCTAACCACTTCACCCAGCCCGTCCACATGACCGGACACCAGATGGCCACCAAGGCGGGTGGTAGGTGTTAAAGCCTTTTCCAGATTAACAATGCTTCCCGATCGCAAATTCCCCAACGTAGTCAAACGCAGGGTTTCACCAGAGACATCCGCGGTAAAGCCATCACCTGGCAAGGTCACAGCGGTTAAGCAAACGCCGTTAACCGCAATGGAGTCACCCAGTTGCACATCGGACAGGTCCAGTGCACCGGTGCGGATTCGCAGTGTCACGTCGCCGCCTTTTTGCGCAAGGCTAACGATTTCTCCCTTGGCCTCAACAATGCCGGTAAACATGTCTGCGTCTCCTGATTTTATAACTGCGGTATGTAAGTCAGACACAGGTCTTTGCCAACCGTGTCGACCCGCTGCAACGTCAGACGCTGCTGCTCCGCCATGGTGGCAATTTCCGGCAGCAATAGCAGTGGCCGCGCCGACGAACCGAGCAGGGTCGGCGCCATAAACACCACCAGCTCATCCCATAACTTTTCGCGAACAAAGGCACCGGCGAGGGTCGCGCCAGCTTCCACCAGCACTTCATTGCAACCATGTTCCGCCAGCAAGCGCAGCAACGCCATCAGGTCAGTACCGGAACCTGATCCCGGCAATGTCCGCACTTGCGCACCGCGGGCACGGACCGCACCGGCAAGCGCATCACTGGCCGCACTGATTACCCATACCTCACCAGACTCCGCCAATAGCCGTGCTTCCAGCGGGATCTGTAAACGCCGATCCAGCACCACTCGCAGGGGCTGACGAACAGTGCCCGGATAATCCCCTTCCGACCAATCATCCGGACGTACCGTAAGCGCCGGATTATCCGCCAGTACGGTGCCAATGCCGGTGATCACCGCCGACGAGCGAGCCCGCAGACGCTGCACCGCCTGTCGGGCCGGTGTGCCAGTAATCCATTGAGATTCGCCGCTGGCCATAGCGGTGCGACCATCCAGGCTCATCGCCAACTTGACCCGCACCAGTGGTAATCCGGTTTCCATGCGCTTGATAAAACCCGGATTCAAGGCCCGCGCCTCAGCTTCCAGCAGACCACACTCAACCGTGATACCCGCAGCGCGTAATCGCGCCAAACCCTGTCCCGCCACCTGGGGATTCGGATCTTGCATCGCCGCCACAACCCGACGCACCCCAGCATCAATCAGGGCATCTGCACAGGGACCTGTGCGACCGGTATGGCTACATGGCTCCAATGTCACATAACAGGTGGCGCCACGGGCCAACGTACCCGCCTGCGCGAGCGCATGGCGCTCCGCATGGGGTTCACCGGCTCGTGCATGCCATCCCTCGCCCACCACCCGGCCATCGTTGACCAGCACCGCGCCAACCCGAGGATTAGGGTCTGTGGTATAGAGGCCACGCCACGCCAACTTCAACGCACGCTGCATATAGCCACTGTCGAGATCGGTTACGGTCATGGGGGTTCCCGGTGTCAGATGTGTCGGCCCCATGAAGGGACGCCAGACTACGTCTCAAGCATCCTTAGATTGCTCAAGACGATCAACTTCTGCGCGGAAGTCAGAAATATCCTGAAAGCTGCGATAGACAGAGGCAAAGCGCACATAGGCCACGGTATCCAGTTGACGGAGCTCTTCCATCACCCGCTCACCGACCACCAACGCGGGCACTTCCCGCTCACCAGTGGCGCGCAACCGGTGGGTTATACGAGTCACCGCTGCATCCACCGCCTCAAGACTTACGGGCCGTTTTTCCAACGCACGCATCAGACCAGCCCGTAATTTGGCATCATCAAACGGCTCACGCTTGCCGTCGGATTTGATCACCCGAGGCATTACCAGCTCCGCTGTTTCAAACGTGGTGAAACGCTCTCCGCAACTACCGCATTCGCGACGCCGACGTACCTGCCCGCCATCCGCTACCAGACGGGAGTCGATAACCTTGGTGTCATCTGCGCCGCAAAAGGGACAATGCATAAAGCGTCCTGATCAGTGATGTTTAATGCTGGTACACCGGCAAACGGCCGCAAATAGCAGACACTTTCTCGCGTACCGCATCAATAACCGATGCGTCACCCATGTTGTCGAGAATGTCACACATCCAACCGGCGAGAGCCTGACAGTCCGTCTCATTAAAACCACGGGTTGTCACCGCCGGAGTGCCAACCCGGAAGCCGGAAGTCACAAATGGTGACAGCGGATCATTCGGGACTGCGTTTTTGTTCACCGTAATGTGCGCAGCGCCAAAGGCGGCATCAGCATCTTTACCGGTGATATTCTGTTTAATCAGACTCACCAGAAACAAATGGTTCTCAGTGCCGCCAGACACCACATCATAGCCACGCTCAATAAAAACGGAGGCCATGGCTTTGGCGTTAGCGATAACTTTTTTCTGGTACACCTTAAAGTCATCACCCAGCGCTTCCTTGAAACACACCGCTTTGGCGGCAATAACGTGCATCAACGGGCCGCCCTGAATGCCGGGGAATACCGCACTATTAAATTTCTTTTCCAGCGCTTCATTACGCTTGGCGAGGATCAAGCCACCACGCGGGCCGCGCAGGGTTTTGTGCGTAGTGGTGGTCACTACATCCGCAAAGGGCACCGGGTTCGGGTACACACCCGCAGCAACAAGACCCGCGACATGAGCCATATCCACCAACAGATAAGCACCAACCTTGTCGGCAATTTCACGGAAGCGGGCAAAATCCAGCACTTGCGAATAGGCCGAGAAACCGGCAATAACCAGCTTCGGTTTATGCTCCAATGCCAACCGCTCTACTTCGTCGTAATCAATCAGACCGGTTTCAGGATTCAAACCGTACTGCACCGCATTGTAGGTTTTACCGGAAAAGTTCGGTGCGGCACCGTGGGTCAAATGACCGCCGTGGGCCAGACTCATGCCAAGCACGGTATCACCCGGCTGCACCAACGCCAGAAACACGGCGCCATTAGCCTGGGAGCCGGAGTGCGGCTGCACATTGGCATAATCCGCGCCGAACAGTTGGCAGGCACGATCAATGGCCAGCTGCTCCACCACATCCACATGCTCGCAACCGCCGTAATAACGCTTGCGGGGATAGCCTTCCGCGTACTTGTTCGTCAGTACCGTACCTTGGGCTTCAATCACCGCCGGAGACGCATAGTTCTCTGAGGCAATCAGCTCAATATGGGCCTCTTGGCGCTTCTCTTCTGCCGATACAGCGGCCTGAATTTCCGGGTCAAACGCAGCGATGGTGTGGTCTTTGCCAAACATGAGTGGGCCTTCTCGGTAACCGGGTTTGCGGGGAGGCCGCATTCTAGCCGAATGGGCGGCTTAAATCACTTGGGATAGCGTGAAGACTGGCAGGCCCATGACGGCTTCACTCAAGGACTCCCGCTATGGCCTGACACCCCCCTGTAAAATAGGGTTAGACAGGGAAACACGCCTCATCCGGGCGCATTTTCAGCCAGCCCCGACTTTCCCCGAGCCCCCATTTCCGCTAGCGTATGCGCACTTTTTCCATCCTTTCATCGTTATTCCGGATTGCCCATGTCTCAGTACATTTTCACTATGAATCGGGTCGGCAAGGTTGTGCCGCCGAAAAAACAGATCCTGAAGGACATCTCACTGTCCTTTTTCCCCGGCGCCAAAATCGGCGTACTAGGCCTTAATGGCTCAGGGAAGTCCTCATTGCTGCGCATTATGGCCGGCGTTGATACCGACTACATCGGCGAAGCCCGGCCACAGGCAGGTATCCGCATTGGTTATCTGCCTCAGGAGCCGGAACTGGATAACAGCAAAACCGTCCGCGATATTGTCGAGGAAGCCCTCGGCGAGGTCCGCCAGGCCCAGCAACGCCTTGAGGAGGTTTACGCCGCCTACGCAGAAGAAAATGCTGACTTCGACAAGCTGGCCGAGGAACAAGCCAAACTCGAAGCCATTATTGAAACCGCCGGCGCCCACGACATGGAGCGCAAGCTGGAAATTGCCGCCGACGCCCTGCGGCTGCCGCCCTGGGACGCCCCCGTGAAACATCTGTCCGGTGGTGAACGGCGCCGGGTTGCTCTGTGTAGGCTGATTTTATCGGCCCCGGATATGCTGTTACTGGACGAGCCCACCAACCATCTGGACGCCGAATCCGTCGCCTGGCTGGAGCGCTACCTCCATGAGTTCAGTGGCACGGTGGTGGCAGTCACCCATGATCGCTATTTCCTCGACAACTCCTGCGAATGGATTCTGGAGCTGGATCGCGGCGAGGGTATCCCCTGGAAAGGGAACTACACCTCATGGCTGGAACAAAAGGAGCAGCGTCTGGAGCAGGAAGCCAAAAGCGAGAGTGCACACCGGAAAACCGTTGAACGAGAGCTGGAGTGGGTACGGCAAAACCCGAAGGGTCGACGAGCCAAAAACAAAGCCCGCGTGGCCGCCTTTGAGGAGCTGGCAAGCGTCGATTTTCAGGAACGTAATGCCACTCAGGAACTCTATATTCCGCCCGGGCCTCGTCTGGGCGAGCAGGTCTTCGAGCTCACCGGTGTTGCCAAACACTTTGACGACAAGTTGCTGTATGACGATCTCACTTTTACCGTGCCACGGGGCGCCATTGTCGGCATCATCGGCCCCAATGGCGCTGGTAAAACCACCCTGTTCCGGCTAATGACCGGTCAGGAAACCCCGGACAAGGGTGAGATTGTTCGCGGTGAAACCGTGGAGCTGGCCTATGTGGACCAGTCCCGGGAAGACCTGGCAGGCGAAAAAACCGTCTGGGAAGAAATTTCTGACGGTCTCGACATCCTCAAGGTCGGCAATTTTGAAATGCCATCACGGGCCTATATTGGCCGCTTTAACTTCAAGGGCGCGGATCAACAGAAGCGCGTCAAGGATCTGTCCGGCGGTGAACGCAATCGTCTGCATCTGGCCAAACTGCTCAAACAGGGAGCCAATGTCTTGCTGCTTGATGAGCCGACCAACGACCTTGATGTGGAAACCCTGCGCGCGCTTGAAGAGGCCTTGCTTGCCTTCCCCGGTTGCGCCATTGTTATCTCTCACGATCGCTGGTTTCTGGACCGGGTCGCCACCCACATTCTCGCCTTTGAGGGCGACTCGAAAGTGGAATGGTTCGAGGGCAGCTACAGCGAATTTGAAGATTATCGACGCCGCACCCTGGGCGAGGAAGCCCTGCAACCGAAACGGGTGCGCTACAAGCGGATTGAGGTATGACAGGGAACGAAGATAAACGCCGCTTCTCGCGTGTGCCCTTCGAAGGCATCGCCCGACTGCAACTGGGCGAGCGACTGCTCACTGTAGAGTTGCTGGATATTTCGGTACGCGGGGCACAGGTTCGTCTTCCCGCCAACGAAACCGTTGCCGCCAACGAGCTCTGCCGGCTGATGTTGATCCTGGATGACAGCCCGATTCATCTATCACTGGAAAGTCAGGTTCGCCACAGCAAGGAAGGTCAGGCGGGCCTGATTTTTTCGCTGATTGATGTTTCTGATATGCAGCATCTGCGCCGCATTGTGGAACTGAATGCCGGTAACGAAGGCGTATGGCGAAATCTGACAGAAGAGTAACTTCTGCCAGATTAAACCGTAACAAGCAGGAATAAAAAACCGCCAGCAAAGGCGGTTTTTTATTCCTGCTTGCTAGGCGATATCAGAACTCCAGCAAATCACCAACAAACAGAAAGCCGCTATCCCTGTTTTCAGTGGGTGCTGCTGCATAGAAAACACCCTCTTCAACATCGAAGTAGGCCACACCATCCAGAAGCTTTCCTGGGAAATCACAGTCAGCCCCGGCAGCCCCGGAAGCGAAAGTAACCCGCAAGTCAAACACGTTCTTCGAACCACGAGCAGCCAAAGTACCGCCAAAGCTGCAAGCAAAATCGTTACTCTGACCACTAAAACTTCCGCCACTTGTTACGTCGAAATACACCGTATCATCACCACTCTTGGAGGTGGCAACGCCCTCAATACGACCAACCGGCATGGTGGCCGGCTGATCATAATCATTGTCATAGACGAGGTTAAAAGAGGCCGTTTCGTCAGAGTAGGTAATCGTGCCATTGAGCGTTGCACCCGATGTGTAGCTGGCGTTGATGGAGGCGCTAAAAACCTCATCTTCATCTAGCGCATAGTCTCTTGCGTTAGATGAGGTGAAGGAACCATCGGCAGCCTTCCCATCACGCCCATGCACAACACCATCAACACGCTCATCAACCTGTGAGCCATACAGAAAGTAGTAATGCCCGTTACCCAGCACCAGCCCGACTACATCAACACCGCCATCCGCTGTCCCGCTGTACAAGCCCTGAGCATCGGAAGTATCTGCGCCCCCGGTATCTCCATCCTTATCGCCACCGCCTCCGCCGCCACCACAGGCCACCAAAGCAACAGGCATCAATATCAACGCAGAGTTTCTGACCAAATCACGCAGGGCATTCATTGCTGTTTCTCCGAGGGATCCAATTAATCAGCCATTAAGGACTGTATAACTCGATAAAGCCATTAGCGGATGACAAAATCAAGAAGCTGCGGCATGAAGTGATTAAGTCATTTGGCTAAAAGCATCACCCAAATGGCCATATCAACGGCGCACCTCCCGAATTCCGCTCACTTTCACCTCCACCCGACGATCTTCCGCCAAACAAGCGATCAACTCACAGTGCACCAGATCCGCCGGACAATCTTCCAGTGTGGTCAATGGCTCGGACATACCTTTGCCCACAGCAGTTATTGCGTCGGCCTCAATACCCATCTCAATCAGCGCCTCTCTCACGGTATCCGCGCGCTGTCGAGACAACACCATGTTTGCCTCACGGCTGCCGATCCGGTCGGTGTGTCCGGTAATTTCCACCGTCAGCTCGCGAGCCTGCTGACGTCGAATAGCGCTGGCGAGATACGCCAGTGATTCACGCCCTCGAGGTGTCAGGCGATGATGGCCAAAATGGAAGCTGGCATCACCGCTGAGCGCCAAAGGCCGGTCTTCTGTCAAAGTCAGTGTTGGCAGTAACCCCGGGGTCGGCAAGGCATCCAACACCCGCTGAGACGGTGGCGCAGGCAGTTCTTCAGCTTCCTCTGAAGGCCAGACAGTTCGGTCAGGCTCCGCCTGTTGTTCGATAACGTCTTCCTCCAGCTCCGCCACCGGCAGGCCACTCTCACGCCGTTCGCGAACCAGCTCCGGGTCACACTCGGCAATAGCTAACCAGGGGCGCCATCCGGCGGTGCGCCAGCACTGACCCTCCGGGTTCTTTAACAAGCCACCCTGCGGTGTGGTGAGGTAGCCCTCAATATGACTGTCCACCGGGGCCATACTGCAACCGGCCAGTATGACCATGAATAACGACATGCATAGCAAGCGAATCATCATTATTACCAGCGCAGGTTAAGGCCCAAAAGGGCGTTGGATTCTGTGCCGCTTTCATTGTTTCGCGCCTGAAAGCCGAGCCACAAAGCAGAGTTGGCAGAAAAGTAAAACTCCCCACCCACACCCAGTTCGGTAACCCAATCCCCATCTGGTGCCCCCGACACCGCAAACACTTGATCCGTGCCCGCAAAACCACCTCGCTGCTTCACTGCGGTATCGCCAAACGGGTCGAGCAAGGCAATGCTGGCCTGCAACTGGGCCCAGCGATTACCCGCCATCAACCACGGGCGTGACACCTCGACACCGATGCCTAATTCACCGCCTCGCTGATCCTCAGATGCCACCACCAGCTCGGCCCCACCGGCAGTACTTTCGCTGAAACCATCGCGTTGCAATGATGCCATATTGAAACGGAAGAAAGGCCGCAAGCCATAACTGCCGAAATGGGCGCCATATCCCACTTCGGTATTAAGCGCCACCGTGGACGAGGCAAAGTCCGAGCGCGCGGCACCAGTTGACAGCGGTAGTGTCCGCTGCATATCCGTGTCTGTTTGGGATACAGAAAGCCCACCTTTAACATGCAATGCATCCTGATCCCAGCGACCATAGACACCAACAAACTGGGCGCTCATGTCGCCGCTGGCGATGCGATTAGAAAATGACAAATCACCGCTCACCATGCCGACCCCTGCACCCACAATCAAATTGTTAGTCCAGTAACCATCAACACCAAACGCCAACAAAGTGCCGTCGAATGACCAGTCTGCATTACCGACAAAACGGTCGCTTTTCTCATTAATACCGATCTGCTGGACCTGCGCCCAACCACCTTCTACCGGCTTTACCGGCGACGCATGATTAACAAACGCAGATATTCTTTCCTCTCGCAGCCCATCAACAAGCAGCTGATCTGCCAGCCCTTCTGATTGGCTGCCTCGAGAAGCAGAACCAAGACGACTGGAGCGCAGTTGCAACTGCCGGGAGAAAATACCACCCAGACGACTACTTACTGCATAGCCAGCCAGAAGACTGTCACCATTTAATGCATCATAAGCCTCTAACGTGCCAGCAAGATCCTGCCCTTCCACGTAGGCCACCACAGGATTGTCTGGCTGTTGAGCCTCAAGCGCATCCAGAGCCGCGGCCACAGAACGCTGATTTTCAGTCAGGGAAACCTCGGTAAAGCTGGTGTCATTACGTTGCAACGCCAAGTCGACAAAGTCATCGCCATAGCGCAACGTAGGACGCAGGAAAAGTAAATTACTGACGACGCTATCAAACTCGCCATCAACCTGAGTCGCACGCAATATCCGATAGCTAGTGGCGGATGAGAACTCACCATCACTGGCGATAATCTGCACTCCTCCATCAAGATTAGCCGTGCCACCAACAACGACCTCATCACTGTTATTCGCAGAAACATTGACCTGCCAAACAGCACCATCCACCAAAGTGAGGTTGCCACCAACATTGAAAGAACCAATCGCGTCATTACCGGCATTAAAACGAGCGCCAGAACCAATCCGCAAATTCCCCAGCAGATCACCATCACCGGTCAAGCGACCATTAACAACATTCATGTTGCCGCCCAAACGGGTATTCAGAAGAAAGGTGCCATCTTCCACTCGTGTGTTACCGGAAAATCCTGCATTATTCTGCGATAAGGTAAACAACCCGGAACCTCGACTCACCAAAACTCCATTACCGCTCAAGCTGCCTGCAAAGCTGACCGCATCAGAACGACTAAATGCCAGCGTCCCCGCAGAATCAATGACCGCGTCGGACAACAATGAACCACGCACACCCCCATTGCCTATCTGCAGCACACCATCGCTAATCGTCGTGGAGGAGGAGGCAATTAATCCCGTCAGCGTCATCGTCCCGCCACCCTCTTTACGAAAGCTGCCGGAACCGCTAATCAGGTTGTTATAAATAACATCCAGGCCATTGGTATCAATAGCGCCACCGGAGGCTCCAAGCCGCACGTTGCGAAGATCAAACGCCTGATCATAACGAAACCCGCCACCGTTCAGAATCAGCTCTCCAGCCCCAAAATTATTTTCACTGGCGGCAGACAACCAACCATTCAACACCAACGTTTCGCCGCTATAACTGTTCAAACCCTGCAGCGTTGTTGTACCGGCACCCAACTGAATCACGTTGCCGGTGCCGGCAATCGAGCCATTTAACGAGACATCAGAAGAGAGATTAAAGCGGAGCTGGGCGCCCCCATTTAACAACACATCTCCTGCCAGGCTGCCATCGACACCACCATTGCCAATCTGCAACGCACCGGCATTGACCACCGTGCCACCTAGCAACGACACATCTCCTGTGAGCGCCAATACGCCAGGGCCATTCTTGCGCAGCTCCCCATCACCGGTAATGTCTCCAGCATGAAGCACATTATCTGAACGATCGAAAATAAGCCGGGTACCAACTGCCAGTTGCGCATCCCCCGCTATAGATCCGGTTGTGCCACCCAAGCCCAGGCGCAAGGTTCCCGACTGAATATCTGTCAAACCGGTATAGCTATGATCGCCAGTAAAAATTAACTCACTAGCGCCACGCATAATAACGCCGCCATCACCAGTAATTTGCGCACCATAGGAAATAACATCTTCGCGACCAAAGGCCAGAAAAGCATCTGCATCCACCAACACATCACCGAGCAATACGCCGCGCAAGCCTTCACCAATTTGCAGGATTCCTTGCTGCACCTGTGTACCCCCAGAGTGTTCAGCGACTCCGGCAATAATAAGCTCACCATCACCCGTTTTGAGTAACCCTCCTACTCCCTGGGTATCGCCAAAAAGGCGATATTGATCTCCTGCCTCTACCCGGTAATCGCCATTGCCCGCACCAAGCAAAATGTTTGCTCGCAGGTCACTGCCAAACTGCAAACCGCCACCATCAAGGAGTACAGGACCAATGCCTAGTAATTGCTCATTATTAAACCCGACATAACCTTGATTCACCGTCAAACCACCGGTAAAAAGATTGATATGATTGCCTTCCAGAAACAGAGTGCCCTCACCTGTCTTTATAATTTCACCACCACCACTCAAAACACTGGCAACGGTCAGGTCCGTTTGTCGGTTAAAGATCAGGCGCGCTCCTGCACTAACATCAACATCACCACGAATGGAGCCGGAAGCGCCGCCGGTACCTATCTGCAGAGTTCCCTCTCTGACCTGAGTCAGGCCGTCATAGTCCATATCACCATCAAAGGTGAGACTACCGACACCAAATTTAATCAAACCGTCGAGGGCGCTATCCGCCGTAATCCCCCCGGACGAGACGACATCAAAAACACCAGTATTGATCGAGCCGCCACCACCGGAAAGAAACAAAGGCCTGAGATCTGCGGTATCAGACAGCAGCAACAGCCCGCCGCCACTATTTAATTCCAAACGACCATTCCCGAGAGCTTCCTCCCGACCAATGCCCAAAAACATACCTTCTCCGGTAACGATAGTATCGCCGTCATAGCTGTTATCGCCGTTCAGAATAATGGTGCCAATTCCTGCAAGAAAAAGATTGCCGACGCCGCTAATATTGCCGTCAAGTTGCACGGCACTTCCGTCAACCCCCAGGCCGCCACCTCCATCGAGAATGACATCAAGAATACTGGTATAGGATGTACCAAACCCCAGCGTACCTCCCGCTAAAGTGATGTCTCCAGTGCCCAGATTGTTATCGTTGGCAATACCAAGAATGCCACCAGCAATACGTGTTCCTCCGGCATAGGTATTGTTGCCAAGAAGCCACCACTCGCCATCGTCACTTTTCAACAGCTGGCCATCACCGGAAATGGTGCCGCTAAACACCACGGGATCAGCGGCGGGGTCATCTGCTTCAGGAATAGCAACCTGCAGCGTGTTGTTACCCAAGTCGATGGACCCAGCTCCGGTTAACACGCCAACAGATGCATCACTATTACCTAAATTCCAGAGTCCAGGCGCGAGAATTTCCAGATCACCGCCAGATGGCAGGCTTCCGATTACCGTGCCTTGCTCAATGATTGTATTTTGATGATCAGCCAAGCCTTCGATAAAAAACCGACCGCCCCCCAAAAAGGTTAAATTACCATCGCCGGTAGTTCCGCCCAGCAAGGTAATATCATTGCCACCATTGTTGAGCGTCCCCATGCCTTCGCCCAGTGTTATCAGGCGCAAATTATTAATGTCATCGGAAAATAGAAAACCGCCGTTATTGATAATTATATCGGACGCCCCCAGACGCTCATCCGCATCAATAACCAACCGCCCTTCATTAATAACCCAGTCGCCCTCAAAGCCCGTATTCACAGCAAGCACCAGATCGCCTTCGCCTTCCTTTCTCACTTGGCCGTTGCCGGTAACATCCGCTGCCAAGGTGCCCGTGGCCCCGCCCTCCACCGCAAAATGACCACCGCCGGAGTTGATCACAATATCGCGACCCAGAGTAAAACCGTCGCCAAGCCCCATGCCGCCGCCATCAAGAATCACCGACCCCGTGGACCCTCCCAGATTTTCATCCGCCACCACCACCAAAGTGGTGCCTGTCACGAAGGTGTCCCCGCTATACGTATTATTACCGGTCAGCCGCACCTGCCCCGTCGTATCAACGCCACTGACCACCAGATTCCAGCGATCGAAGGACTCTGCTCCCGCCAACCCGGCGCCCACTGCATCACTAATATCATCCGCCAGAGTCAGAGTTTGCCCACCGACAGGACCACGGACTTGCAAAGTGCCGGAGCCCTGCAAAAACAAGCCCCCGCCCGCAGACTGGCCGGCCTCCGCACCCCCAGCGCCGGCTCCACCGGCAACGCTGTTGCCACTCAGATTGGCGGAACCTGCAATGGTCAGGCCGCCACCTTCAGCCACAAAAATGGCGCCGCCCAAACCGGCACCACCCCCACCACCGCCGGCAACCGCATCACCGCCCCCAACTCCAGCACTGCCCGCTGCTACACCGGCACCACCGCCGCCGCCAAAGCCGCCATCACCACCAGTCAAGCCACTACCGCCGCCACCGCCGAAACCACCATCACCAGCCGCCGCATCGCTACCACCACCGCCACCAGCAAAACCACCATTGCCACCACTACCGTTAATGGCGCCACCGCCGCCGCCAGTAAAGCCTCCATCACCACCATCACCGGCGCCAGATGCACCACCACCGCCGCCCAAAAAACCGCCGCTGCCGCCAGACTCACCCGCCGCTGATCCGGCACCAAAACCACCGCCGCCGCCCGCACCAGCAGCACCAGCGCCTCCACCACCACCGCCCGAATCCCCGCCAACACCAGCACCGACGCCAGAACCATCACCGCCATTACCGGCAATCCAGAAGGGCTGCCAGTCACCGTCACCACCGTCGGTCGCAGCTGCACCACCGGCGCCGAGAC
>PGZG01000024.1 GCA_002840115.1 Gammaproteobacteria bacterium HGW-Gammaproteobacteria-14
TTGGCACCCTTCACAAAACTGGCAAAGGTACTCGAAGGTCGCAATCGCAACGCTAACGGCAACTGATTCATCGGACTTGCCGACATCTCAGGGCGTCCAGCACAGATCAGCTGCTGGCTCTGGTGCTGACGTCAACTCTGGCGCAACCATGGCCAACCTTCCCGTGGCACAGGGACGCAGGCGCGGGTCCAGCCCTAGCAATACCGGCAACTGTTCTGGCTCACCGGTAAACATCAGATTAACCGTTACCCGCTGACCAGCCACGCCCCGCACCCGGGTATCACGAACCCCTGCAAGGCCCTGCACATGAGTCGTAAGGTTGCGCCAATCCGCCAGCGATACCACGCCATCGATTGTCAAACTCATGGGTCTGGGCTCGCCGTAGACCACTCGATACCGACTAGCGATCAGGTTTGTCACCCGATCCATCATCCGGTCAATAACTTCCTGCTCCGTATCAGCATCAATCTGCCCGGAATCCTCCAGTCGCCCATTTTCCAGCAGCCGCCAGCGCAGCTGTGGTTTGGCACCCGGGAACATTATCGCCGCTACATTGAAGGAGGCCTGATAGCGATCCGCCGCTTTCATCAACACCTGATCAAACTGCCCGCGAATATCCGCCGGTCGAATACGACCCTGATCCTCGGCATCCATTAAGGGTAGAGTCATTGGCAAACCACGCTCCTGAGCCGCGGCAATCAGCGTGAGAGCCGCCGGATCCGTACTTTCCATCGCCAACAACTCGCCGCTGGCAGAGCGCTGCACTACCAGCCAAAAAACAACCTGAGGCCTGACCAGTGTCCACACAGGAACACGCTGTGTTTCCAGCTGGGCCATCAGTGCCGGCACATCAAACTGCATCGCCAAAATCAGCTCACCGCTTTCCTGAGCCTCATAGGCGTACTGCTGCGCCCAGCGCGACGGATCACGCAGCAGAGAAGCCACCTCGGCGGCTTGCGGCGTCGACGAATCACCGGTCAAGCGCACCAGAACCCGCTCAACCCCCTTCCGAAGCCCGCCAACCCGAGCTTCCTGGGAACGATCCTCTACCACCACCCGCACATTGCCGAGCCCGGAGGGCTGCGCCCAGAGCGATATCGGCATCCAGAGGAGCGCTATCATCATTAGTGCTTTCATCGATTACCCGCTAATTATTCACTACCGTTATCTATCAGGATTAGCCGCATCTCGTTTGCGGGCGCCATTATCCACATCCAGACAGGCCGGGGGAAACCGGCGCCAAAATCGGACTCGCCAGCCGCACAACCGTTCCCGGATAACAGGGATTACAGATTTTTCCCTTCACAACCCTGCTAAAAAAGCCGCCAGCGCTGTTAGAATACCCGCCCTCGCCCAGTCGGAGCCATTCATGTCAGACCCCAAAAGCCCCCTCAGCTACCGCGATGCCGGTGTTGATATTGATGCAGGCAACGCGCTGGTAAAACGCATTGGCCCAATTGCCCGACGCACCACTCGGCCAGAGGTTATGGGCGGACTTGGCGGGTTTGGCGCCATGTGCCGAATTCCGGAAAAATATCGGCGCCCGGTACTGGTTTCCGGCACCGACGGTGTCGGCACCAAACTGCGACTAGCCATGGAGCAGCAGCGCCATGATCACATTGGCATCGACCTTGTGGCCATGTGCGTTAATGACCTGATTGTCGGCGGTGCCGAGCCACTATTTTTTCTCGATTATTACGCCACCGGTAAATTAAATGTGGAAATTGCCACTGCGGTGGTCAGCGGCATCGGTCTTGGCTGCGAGCAAGCCGGTTGCGCTCTGGTCGGCGGCGAAACCGCTGAAATGCCCGGCATGTATGAAGGCGAAGACTATGACCTCGCCGGCTTCTGTGTTGGTGTCGTCGAAGAAGACCGGATTATTGACGGCAGCCGTGTGCAGGCCGGCGACAAGCTTATCGGCCTGGCATCCTCCGGCGCCCACTCCAACGGCTACTCTCTGATTCGCCGAATTCTGGCCCGCAGTCCCCATGAAGGCGTCGTTGTTAATGGCCGACCGCTCATTGATGCGCTGCTGGAGCCCACTCGCATTTACGTCAAATCGTTACTGGCCTTGATTGAGCAAGTGGATGTCCATGCCATGGCCCATATTACCGGTGGTGGCTTGCCAGAAAACCTGCCACGCGTTCTGCCGGAAGGCGTAACCGCCAACATTGACACAGAAAGCTGGGAAATGCCGGCGCTATTCCAGTGGCTGCAAACCGAGGGCCAAGTCGACGCCTTCGAAATGTACCGCACCTTCAATTGCGGCATTGGCATGGTACTGGTCGTGCCTGAGCAGCAGTTGGATCAGGCCTTGGCGCTGCTTGAGGCCAGCGGCGAAACTGCCTGGCTGCTGGGCGACATCGTCAGCAGCGAAGGTCCGGCGGAGGTTCGTCTCAGCGGAGTCAATGAGTGAGCCATACACTGGCAGTATTGATCAGCGGCAACGGCAGCAACCTGCAAGCCATTATTGATGCCATAGCCGAGCAGCGCCTGAATGCTCATATTGCGGTTGTACTCAGCAATAACACCACGGCCACAGGCCTGGGGCGGGCAATAAAGGCCGGGATCCCGACGATCACTCTGGATCACCGGTGCTGGCCGGACCGGGAATCCTTTGATCAGGAAATGATCCGTGAGCTTGATCGCTTCGCGCCGGATACTCTGGTGCTGGCTGGCTTTATGCGCATACTCAGCGGCCACTTCGTTGGCCACTATCAGGGCCGCCTTCTCAATATCCATCCATCCCTGTTGCCTCGCCACCGGGGATTGCACACCCATCGTCAGGCCCTTGCCGCTGGCGACACAGAACACGGTTGCTCCGTGCACTTTGTGACAGAAGAGCTTGACGGCGGTCCGGTCATCGCCCAATCGCGTATTTCTGTGTCCGCGAACGATACCGAGCAAACCCTGTCAGAACGGGTACAGGCTCGGGAGCATGTGCTGTATCCCCGAGTGCTGCAGTGGCGCGCCGAAGGTCGTTTATCACTGAAACCGCAGGGGGTTACACTTGATGACCAAATACTTCCCACCGAAGGTGTTCGTGACGCCGGGTAATCTGACCCGACTATTCACCGTCGTAATCACGGCTCTGGCCATTCCGACTCTGCAAGCAGCCTCCGAGCCACAGCCATTCCTTCAAGAGTTTCAACTCTCTTCCAGCGGGATACCGATCCGCATTAATGCTGAACGAAAGCTACGGCAACTGGACGACAACCGCTGGCAAATGTCCGTGGAAGCGAAAAACCTGCTTGGCCGGGTTCGCGAAGTCACTCTTTTCAGCTGGAGTGAGTGCACCCCACAAACCACACACTACAGCTATTTACGCCAAGGCCTTGGGCAAAAGAAAGAAGCCACCCTGACACTGGATCGGTCACGCCAGCGTGCAAACTCGAAGAATAGCAATGGCACCACCCGCCGCTATCCTATTGACGATCACACCACAGACAAGCTCTCACAAACTCTGGCCCTGCAATGCATGCTGCAGCGGGGGGATCAGACTCTGAGCATTGACGTGGCCGATGAGCGCGGGCGGGAAACTCTTCGCTATCACATTCATGGCGAAGAAAACCTGACAACCCCGGCTGGGTTATTCCGCACCGTGAAGATTTCCCGCATTCGTGAGAAGACGCATGGCCGACAAACCTGGTTATGGTTTGCCCCTGATTACGATTTTGCACTGGTGAAACTGGTACAGGAGGAAGACAATCAGCGCCACGAGATGGTTATCCGGTCCCTCTGATGCGCTTGCTGACCCTACTGCTGACATTGATTCCATGCTGGACCCTTGCCCAGCCGTTGCTGCCGTTTGAAGCAGAATATCGCATCCATGTCAGCCGCATTCCCACCCCAATCAAGGCAACTCTGGCACTGGTGCATGGTGACAGCGACAATCAATTTCAAATGAGCTTCCAGACACGCTCTTTGATGATGCGTAACCGCGAAGAAAGTACTTTCCAATGGAACAGCTGCTCCCCTCGAAGCGAGAGCTATACCCATGAATTCCGAGGCTTCGGGGTGCGCCGCGAGCATCGCATGGACTTCGACTGGAAAGATAAAGAAGTCCGCTATCAGGGCGGCGAAGGCGACATACGCTACCCTATCAACAACGGCGTCCTTGATGAGCTCACCATGCTGCTCAAAGCCCAATGCCTGTTTGCCGAGGGACTGACTCAATTCACCATGGAAGCAGCCTATGGTACGAAAGTACGCAGCCATCACTTTGTGGTGACTGGCGAGGAACTAGTGCGTACGCCTGCCGGGGATGTTCAAACGCTAGTCGTAGAAAAACGCCGCAGAGAAAGCAGTGAACGGCGCACCATCTTCTGGGTCGCGCCATCGTTGCAGTACATGCTGGTAAAAGCCCGTCATGTTGAAAACAGGGCCCTTTTTGGAGAGCTGCTTATGCGCAGCTACGATGGCCCTGAGCCCGACGAGAGCGTCGCCATGCCCGGAAAAGCAAAAGACGACACTCCAGAGGATGATGTCAGGCCTTTGGAAGAGTAACGCCCTGCTGCCCCTGATACTTGCCGCCGCGATCACGATAGGACGTCGCACAAACCTCATCAGACTCAAAAAACAACATCTGCGCTACACCTTCATTGGCATAGATTTTTGCGGGCAATGTCGTAGTATTGGAAAATTCCAGCGTTACATGCCCTTCCCACTCTGGCTCCAGCGGGGTCACATTAACAATAATGCCGCAACGGGCATACGTTGACTTACCAAGACAAATTGTCAGCACGTTACGCGGGATACGGAAATATTCTACCGTGCGCGCCAACGCAAATGAGTTCGGCGGAATAATGCAGTACTCACCGCGCACATCGACAAAGCTTTTTTCATCAAAGTTTTTCGGGTCCACCGTGGCCGAGTGAATATTGGTAAACACCTTGAACTCATCCGCACAGCGCACATCGTAGCCGTAACTGGAGACCCCGTAGGAAATCACCTTACCGCCATTGTGCTCGCGAACCTGCTGGCTCTCAAACGGCTCAATCATGCCATGCGTTGCAGCCATGCGTTCAATCCAGCGGTCAGACTTGATGCTCATGGGACTCCCTCTACAAATGATTACCCTAAATCAAGGGCGCATGGTAGCTGCACCCGGCTCAGTGTTCCATCATCACGCGCGGAAAAGCTCGCTGTCCGGTTCCGGTCAATGACAGCCGGGCGGCAAGCCGTCGGGCCGCATGACGATAAAGCACCGCCTCTGGACCTTCCGGGTCGGCCAACACCGTTGGTCGACCACCGTCCGCCTGCTCACGGATAGCGCGGGACAACGGCAACCGACCCAGCAGCGTTGTTTCATAGCGCGAGGCCACTTTCTCGCCTCCACCTTCACCAAAAACCGCATCCGCATGGCCACAGTTGCTGCAAATATGCATCGCCATATTTTCAATAATGCCGAGTACCCGAATCTCCGTTTTTCGGAACATTTCGATACCCTTGACGGCATCAATCAGGGCAATATCCTGTGGCGTCGTCACCACCACCGCCCCCGCCACCGGAATGCGCTGGGCCAATGTCAACTGAATATCTCCGGTACCCGGCGGCATATCAACAATCAGGTAGTCCAGTTTTTGCCACAGAGTCTGCTCAACCATCTGAAGCAGGGCACCACTGGCCTTCGGGCCGCGGAACACCACTGGTGTGGATTCATCCACCAAGTAGCCCATGGACATAGTTTGCAAGCCATGCACCGTGATGGGCACAAACCACTTGCCGTCTTTGACCGCAGGCCGGGTGCCATCCTTAACACCAAGCATCAGTGCCAAGCTGGGACCAAACACATCAGCATCCAGTACCCCCACCCGGGCACCATCCGCCCGCAAGGCAAGCGCCAGATTAACGGCGGTGGTTGATTTACCCACGCCACCCTTCCCGGAGGAGACCGCAATCACATTGCTCACCTGATCCAGTGACGCTTTTCCCTGTTGAGTACGATGCGGCTGCACCTCCCAGCGAATAACGAGCTCCAACGACCGGCCAACCAGCACATCTGCAAGCAGCGCAGTCAATTGCACGCGATAAGCCTCCAGCAGGCTTTCACAGGGATAGCCCAGACAAACATCCAGAGATACCCGGGAGGGCTCCACCACAATAGAGCGAATCACTCCGGCGCTAACCACATCCGTACCCAGCTCGTCAGGAACGAAGGCAGCCAACGCCTGCCGAATCATCGATTCATTGAGCGGCTCATTCAGTGACATAACATACCTCCAGGGAACTCCCGATGTATTCTCGGGGTCTTCGACGGCAAGCATGATATGACGCAGCTAGCGACTTATCCATGCATAGCAGGTATACAAATCAGGTCGGCACTTTCCAGGTCTTAATGTTTTCTTGACCCTGATTTCCCATTAACCCTGAAGCAGCAACCTCAAGCCAGACCTGTTTCGGCTACCATTAAGCCCAAGCAAGCCTCAGCTCTGACAAGCATCACCGACCGGAGACATACCATGAAAACCCTCACTACCAAATTGTTGCTGACTGGAATACTGGCCAGCATGCTTGCTGTTCTGAGCGGCTGCCAAATAGAAAGTGCACCTCCAGCAAGCCGATATGTCGAAGTACGAGGCATTGGTGAAGTGACTGCAACACCAGATCGCTTTCAGCTACGGGCCAGCTTTGAGTTAACCGGTCAAGATGTCTCAGCAATGAAGCAACAACTGGATCGTCAATTGGCGACCGCCCTTGGTGAAATGAGTGCACTGGGCATTGATGAGCGCCACGTGCAGGCGAGCAATCTTCGTATTCAACCGGAATGGCAATGGCAGCCGGAACGCAAACTGATCGGTCAGCGCGTCAGCCGCGATCTGGATGTGACCGTGGATGGCTTTGATACCTATGCCGAAGCCTTGGAACGACTGTCCGCACTGGACGTTAGCGCCCTGCATCAATCCGCGGCGCTCGTTCGTGACCTGACGGAGCTTCAGAATCAGGCTCTGATACTCGCCGTGGCAGACGCTCGCCATAAGGCTCAAATATTGGCCACCGCCGCAGATCGGGAACTCGGTGGTGCGAGCATTATTATTGAAGAAGGCGGTCAAATGCCGGGCCCCATGCCCATGCGCGCCATGGCCGCAGAAGCGCACAGCGATGGCCCCGCCTACACTGTTGGAGAGACCACCGTACAAAGCCGGGTTCAAATACGCTTTGAAATCCACTAAAACCGGATACCCCATCTCGGAGCACGCATTAAAAACCAACTAACAACGAAAGCTGCCAATGGCGGCTTTCGTTTTCTGGCAAAGATATTGATCTGGAGCCACCAATAGGCACCGAGTCGCTCTGCTTTAGACCGCGGTACTCGTGTTCCAGTCGTAATGTTAAAGGCAAGGTTTCCGACCCTCGCCACTGATGTTCCAGATGAATGCGATATCCCAAAGCATTGGGCAGGGGCAACATCACTTCGGAAAAACCGGCTGGACGGAGATCCACCTCGAGTTCGCCATTGCGGGCCTGAAATAACTGAGCGCCCAAACGCCATCGCTCCGGTGCGGATTTGGCAAGTGCCTGAGACAAAGAAGCGGTCCACTCGTACCAGCGGAACTGCTCATCCAGCCCCATTACGTCTCCTTTACCCCGAATACCGCGATCTAATTGATACTGACCAAGGCCCGCTCCAACCTGTGTAACGCAGGCGTTAAAACAATAGTCCACCCCTGTATGCCAGCGAATATGGACAATATCCGTTGTCGAAAGAAAGGGTTCGCCAGTCTGGGTTTCACCATCGTACTTCACACTGCCATAGCCATAGGCAATATCGGCGCTCCATTGCCAGCCACCTACTAACGGACCCTCTGTCAATACGCTCACGGTCGGCAACACGCCTGTCTCCCGGTTCAGCTCACGACCAGCTTCAATCTCTTGATAGTCATACCATTGTGCTGCCACCCCAAGCTGCACCTGAAACCCCCAGGAAAATACCGGGACCAATAGCATGGCTGCGACACAGAGATATCTGCGAACCAAGAAATCCATTATGACTCACCCCCAGTAATACTCTTAATGAAAAAATACCGGATAAAAAAAGGCGCGCCGTAGCACGCCTTTTCCCTACAACACTGCATTGCCTGAGAATTATTGGGCAATTGTTTCAGCGTTGCCATTGAAGGTTACTGTCATCTCCGAGCAGCTAACAAAAGTTATTTCCAGAACTTCAGAGTCAGAAGAGTCCGTTACAACAATGGAACCGCTAGAAAAACCACCTGATTCACAGGGGATCAAGCCAGTAGCGACGATATCAATATAACCATGATCACCGTCGAACACTCTGGCTTCCACATCGTAACCGGACTCAGCCGAACCACTGAAAGTAGCGTTAGAAATGCGATAGGTGCGGCCGTTGGTTCCAGCGAAATCAGAAATCACCTCACAGCCAATACCAAATCCGGTACTGGTAGAACACTTGATTGTCAGGTTATCAATCCGCTGGGTTTCACCGTTGGAGCGTACAACAAAATTTCGGTAGCGATAAAACGAAAAATCGCCTTTTTCTTCGTAGTCGAAGGTGCCATTAAAAACCACACGCTCCCCAGCGGATCCCTCACAGAAATCACGGTAATTGATAGTGAAATCAGTCCCGGTCGCATTGCTCTCAAAAACGGCCTTGCCACCACAGCTACCTTCAATATCAACCTTTGCACCGACGGCAAAACTAACTCCATCTGCGACGGAGGCGGCCAGACGCTCACTGACGCTCTGTACCAGCGCCTGATTTTCCGATGACAGGCCTCCAGTGGCCACAACACCCGTGGGCAAATCGGCATCACCTTGAGAAATAGTGGCGGAGCTTCCCTGTGGGGCTGCAACCGCCAGATCCTCTTTATTGGATTCATTCACTGATGCAGCTGTCGTCTTTCCTTTGTACTCAGTGACATCATCACCGCCGCCGCCACCACCACCGCAGGCGGTCAAAGCTCCCATTAGGAACAGGGATCCTAGCCAGGCAGATATAGTACGCCCGCTAAAAAACTGTGACGAAGTTCCGAATTTTGACGTGCTCATGCAACCCTCCTTGGGTTTTTCTGTTTACAGATATCGGCTTAATCTGCACACACCGACGTTTCTGAATCACTCAGACCTATGAAGGCTACATCTATATCAATAGTCTCGCAAACGCTCGTATACCAGTAAGGCAAAGGCAACAACAAGCCTGTGCTTTTAGTCAGCCAAACTACCCAGCCCCATCGTTTATGGTTAATGTCATAGCATGGCATGGCTTACGAGAACAACAAAACCTGTACGGACACCACCATGACGGAACTTGGCACAATCTCGGGGGCGGCACTCAACCAGTATCTGGTCAGTGCCCGCGCCGCAGGCATTGACCCGTCACCGGGGCTCTCTCAGGCCGACATCCCTACGGCGCTGGCAGACGATCCGGAAGCACGGATCAGCGGTGAGCGGTTTGAAACCCTGCTGGCCTGGTTAATTGCTGAATCCAGGGACCCCCTGTTTGGCCTGCACACTTCACAGTTTGTCCAACCCGGCTCCTACAGCGTGATGGGTTATATCGCCATGAGCGCCTCCACCATTTTCGAGGCGCTGTCAAAAGTCGCTCTGTACGAAAAACTGGTAGGCGATATGGGCATTACCGAAACAGTGATGCGGGACCATCTGGTGGAGGTACGCTGGATCTGCCGTCACCAGCGCCAGCCGGTTCGGCGACACCTGATTGAGAATGTGCTTGGCTCCTGGGTGCTATACACCCGCTGGCTGGCAGATAACCCGGCACTTAATCCGGAGCTGGTACTACTGGAACATGCGCCACCAGAAAACCGCAAGGCACTGGAAGATTACCGCCGAGTCTTTGGCTGTGAGGTTCGCTTTAATCAGCCCTTCTCAGCGTTAATATCTCATCCTGACGTGCTCCAGCACCGCCTGCGCCAACCGGACCCGCAGCTGCACTCAACTCTGGAAGCTCATGCGGCACGAAAACTACAGTCCCTGGGTATTGAAACCACGCTGACGCAAAAGGTGCGCAACCGGATACTCGCCTCCCTTGGCGAGCGGCTACCACGCAAAGAACAAGTGGCCGAAGACCTTGGTTTAAACGTCCGCACGCTGCATCGGCGTCTACAAGACGAGAACACCAGCTGGCAGGATATTCTCGATAACCTGCGCCAAGAGCTGGCACGCACTTATCTGAAGGATACGACCATGGCCCAGACAGAAATCGCTGAACGACTAGGGTACTCGGACATCCGCTCGTTCCAGCGTGGCTTTAAACGCCATCATGGCAGCACCCCAGGGGAGTATCGGGATACGAATAAAACCCTATAACCAATAGCGCTTTGTCAGACAAAAGTGCATAGGCTCAACCCATGAGTCGCTATACTCGGGGCACCTCCGTAGTAGCAGAGTCAACCCTATGAAGCGCGCCCTTCGACAACTCGAAAAAGCCATTGATCATGCCAGCTCCTATGAGGAGTGGCGGGAGGCCAGCACCGAACATGATCGCCTCTCTGGTGCCGCACAATGGCAGGAGCTGGATCGCTCGCCTTTTTATGATTACGAGTTGATCCGTAACCGGCTTGCCCAGATCCGCCAGGCCCGCGAACGGAACGATGTTAATAAGCTTGTATTTCACCTGCATGAAGGACTGCACGGCAATCTCGGTAATATTTCCAATGCCGCCCTGTACAGCCATGCCAAAGTAGGCACCAAACGGCTGATTGAGCGTTATCTGGCAGAAGTGACCACCGCACTGAACTATCTTTGCGACAACGAGTTTCCTGGCTTCACCTTTAAGGAAAAACTGGATTTCTTCCAAACCACCGGTCAGGCCTTCGGTCAAAGCTGCCTGATGCTATCCGGCGGCGCCGCGCTGGGGCTATTCCATATCGGTGTCTCGAAGGCTCTCTGGGAACAAGGACTATTACCATCGGTGATCTCCGGATCCAGCGCCGGCTCTATTATCGCCTCTGTGGTCGGCACCCATGACGACAGTGAGATTGCCCGCAAACTACAGCCAGAAAATATCTACCTGGAAGCATTTAAAGTCGTTGGCTGGGGGGGGTTATTGCGGGGTAAACCGGTGCTTGATGGTAATTATCTGGAGGCCTGCCTCGAAGAGAATATCCTCGATTTGACCTTTGAGGAGGCCTATCGGCGGACCGGCCGCGAAATCAATATCACGGTGAGCCCCTATGATCGGCATCAGCATGCTCGCTTGCTTAACTGGCGCACATCTCCGAATGTCCTGATTCGCAAGGCATCGCTGGCATCTTGTGCCATTCCAGGCATTTATCCACCGGTGACTCTGTGGGCGAAGAATATTGATGGTGAGAAAGTACCTTATATTCCAA
This sequence comes from Gammaproteobacteria bacterium HGW-Gammaproteobacteria-14, assembly GCA_002840115.1. Lineage (GTDB taxonomy): Bacteria > Pseudomonadota > Gammaproteobacteria > Pseudomonadales > Alcanivoracaceae > PGZG01. Next base: position 11,316 of record PGZG01000024.1, read on the forward strand.
GCCGCAAGTGGGTGGATGGCTCCATCAAAGATGACCTGCCGATCCATCGGTTGGCTCGCCTTTACGGTGTTAACCACTCCATCGTTAGCCAGACCAACCCCCACGTCGTACCATTTTTAGCCCGTAAAGGCGGTGGTCGGCCTGTGCCCGCCATGGGCAACCTTGCGTTACGCAATATCACCATGAATGCGCGTTTCGTGCTCAATTTGGCTCAACGGCAAGTACGCTCCAATGACTTTGGTCTGATCCTCGATAAGGCAGAATCCATCCTCAAGCAAAAATACTTTGGGGATATCAATCTTATTCCACCCCGCCGGGCCCGCAACCTTTTGAAAGTACTTAGTAATCCCACCGTCGCAGACGTCAGCGAGTTCATCAGCACCGGCGAAAAAAGCACTTGGCCAAAAATGGAAATGATTCGCAACACCACCGCTATCAGTCGAACATTCCATAACTGTCTCCAGCGTCTGGACCGAATCGAAACAGAGAAGCTTCGGCACCTGAAGCTGGTCAGTCCCTAGCCCAAACGACATAACTGCCGTTCATCAGGACCGCTTGCCTACGCCGAGGATGAGGCATAGGATACGAATATTGTCCTAGTTGAGAAACATGCCTTCCAGGCAGTGTCTACCAGGACACAGAATTAATGGACTTGCGGGCTTACACTCCGCGCGCGGTGCGTGGCTTGCAATATCTTGCAATGAGCACGGAATGGGCACGGGACGCCCACCACTGTATTTGCGTCCCGCCCACACCACACATGGTGAGGCTATGGCATTGACCAGTGTCGCAACAGGCAAGTCCACCCTCCACCCCGAATCTGCTTGGGCATCTCGAGCACAGCACAACAGGCGGGGTATAGTTTCTTTAAGCCCTTTCCCCCACCCGTCGGCTCATATCTGCATTTTATTGAAGACATGGCGGCCACCCTCCACAATAGGGATGGCACTGTTGAAGCCGCTACAGGCTCCGATACAAGCTATTAACCGCTCTCTGTTTGTCTGGTCCAGGGAGGACCCGCTCCGATGCTAAAACGACTTCGCCAATATCACACTGACAACCCTCTGGCATTTCGCCTGATGGGGGCCATTTTATTAGTCAGCTCGGTGATCACGCTGGTCGCAATTTTGCTGTTGCTTTCCCGGGAGTTCGATAAGGGTCTGTCGGACATGGAGCGCAATCTGGAACAGGTGGAGCTTACTGCGTTACCGGGTATTACTCGCAGTCTTTGGAACTTTGATGAAGAACAGCTCCGGGTACAGTTAGAAGCCTTGCTACGATTACCGGAGGTCAGCGGCACAGAAGTACAATGGCAAGACTGGAACGGCCAAACCCGAAGCCTGCTGGTGGGCACAGAACGCGGCGGTCTGGATTCACAAAGCACCAATAGTTACCCGATTGTCTATCGTCGTCGCGATGGCAGCGCCGAAGAGCTCGGTACATTGCATATTCAGTTAAGCCGGGACGCCCTGTATCAACGAGTCGGCGAGCACGCCTTGTTTATCACTCTGTTTCAGACCATAAAAACCCTGATTATCGCCATCGTCATCATCCTGCTAATGCGTCATATGCTGGGAAGACATCTGCGTGCCATTGCCGGCTACGCTCGGGATATGTCCATCGCCCGGTTACACCACCCATTAAAACTGCCTCGCTCTACGGAGCAACGCGATGAACTTCAGGACATTGCCGACGCGATCAACGAAATGCGGGAAAGTCTGCGCGACGACATTGTTCGCCGTGAGCAAACCGAGCAAGCCTTGCAACAGGAGCGCGAGCGCAGTCAGCAGCAAGAGGAGCAGCGTATTCGCGCAGAAAGCGCCAATCAGGCGAAGAGTGAATTTCTCGCCACTATGAGCCATGAAATTCGCACCCCCATGAACGGCATTATTGGTGTACTCGACCTACTGGCAAACAGTGAGCTTAATGAACGTCAACACCACTATGTAGAGTTGATGCAACACTCCGGTGATAATTTGCTCGCGGTGCTTAACGACATTCTGGATTTTTCCAAGATTGAAGCCGGCCAACTGCAGCTGGAATCGACCCCGGTAGACATTCAAACCCTTGCTGAAGATGCCGTCAGCGCCTTTGCGGGTGTTGCTCGGCAGCAGTCTCTCGAACTGATTATGGATGTCACCGTTAACGAATATCGTTGGGTATTCGGCGATCCAGTGCGGCTTCGTCAAATCCTTCTGAACCTGATTAACAATGCCATGAAGTTCACCCGCGAAGGCCATGTGGTGGTGCGTGTTAGCGAACAACAGCTCAATAGCGGCCAACGCGGTTTGCACATTGAAGTGCGCGATAGCGGCATTGGTGTTTCTGAAGACCAGCAACAACGGATCTTTGATGTCTTTACTCAGGCGGATCAAAGCACTTCGCGGCGTTTTGGCGGTACCGGGCTCGGACTGGCAGTCTGTCGCCGTTTGACGGAACTGATGTCCGGAGAAATTGGTGTCATCAGCACACCCGGTGAAGGTTCCTGCTTTTGGGTTGACCTCCCCCTGACCCGCTACAACGAAGGCCTTGCTGATGAAACACCCGCAACACCCCATTCTGTGCTGGTGCTAAGCCGCTCAGAGCATGAACTCAGGGCGCTGCGCCATATGCTGGAACATGCCGGCGCCTCCGTATCCTCCGGTGCCGACTTATCCCATATTGAGCTGGCGGAACGCTTTGACCTTATTTTAATTGATAACCTGCTAGTACAGCAGGCAGACAGCGCCAGCCGTCAACGCCTGAACCGCTGGAGCGATCGTATTACTCTGCTATCCGGCATTGACCAGACATCCGACAGCTTTGCCATTATCAACAAGCCCGTCACCCCCTCCGCACTGGGCCGCTTTCTTAACCACCATGCCATGGGGCAGCAACCCGCACCGGAAAACCACGTCAGCGAACACAGTCGCTTTGACCATGTCAGCGTGCTGGTAGCCGAAGATAACGACGTTAACCGCGATGTGATCCGTGCCATTCTGGGCGCCCTGCGCATCCAGCCGGTATTATGCCGCAATGGCGAGGAAGCCACGGCTGCCTATCGTGCCGCCGGTGGCG
>PGZG01000025.1 GCA_002840115.1 Gammaproteobacteria bacterium HGW-Gammaproteobacteria-14
TATTGAGCTCCGCCTATGTCACGTAGTTGTCGGGTCGCTGTTATCCCTTAAAAAGGCTTTTTGCTCAAGCAGTTAACCGGTGAATTTGGCTTTGACAGCGGGCGGGCGCATCACTAGAATTGCGCGCCTATGTTTTCCAGCCAGCTGCAACCGTTTCTTGAGCCGCGCAAACTCGCCGATCAGGAAGCTGAAATCAAGGGTCAGACCATCGTGTCACGGTTACCCCGACTGGCGGAGTTTCGCGACAGTCAGGATGAAATCGTCGAGGTGGCGCTGCGCTTTGGCCGCGATGAAGAGCATCGGCAGTGTTTGTCAGGCACGGTGAAAACCGAATTGATGCTGACCTGCCAGCGCTGCCTCGAACCGGTGCGCTGTCAGGTAGAAGCCCGGCCGTCGCTGGTGATGGTTTACAACGAGGAACAGATGAAGGCGTTGCCGGAACATCTGGACCCGTGGATGGTAACCGACGAGAGAATTACTCTCTCTGAGTTGCTGGAAGAAGAGCTTTTGCTGGCGCTGCCGCTGGTGGCCATGCATGAACAATGTCCGACGGTGCTGCATAAATCTGCAGAGCCTGCGGCAGCGGTAGAGTCTAAACGGGATAACCCCTTTGCAGTTCTGGCTCAGCTCAAGAGCCGGGACGATTAACAGGAGCGCACCATGGCAGTTCAACAGGCACATACCACTCGATCCAAGCGCGGCATGCGTCGTTCCCACGATGCGCTGAGCAAGCCCACCCTGAGCACCGATAGCAGCACCGGTGAAGTGCATCGCCGACACCACATCACCCCGGATGGCTATTACCGTGGCCGCCAGGTGATCACTCAGGCGGTAGAAATCGACGACGAGCAGGAATAACAATTTCTGTTTTAAACGGGAGCTTCGGCTCCCGTTTTTCGTTATGGCATCGGTACAATTTCCTAGGGCGCCTCTGAGTAACTCCTTGGTTGCTTTTTTCTTACAATCACAAAGCAGAAACCCGTAATACAATGGGGCATATTAGCGCCGCATAAGTGCCGGACAAGCGTGACGCTGTTACAGGTGTCGCTAATGTGAGTGTAAAAATCGCATTGAGATTCAAAAGAACGCCGAATAATAACAGCGCCGCAACTGAGCAAATAAAGCAATCAATACTGCTCCGTGTGGAAATGATATTACTGGGGAATATATGTCACAGGTGACTTTGGCGGTAGATGGCATGGGGGGAGACGCTGGCCTTTCGGTCACTATCCCGGCATTGGCGCAGCTGCTTAAGCGTCATACATCGCTGCGTATTATTCTCGTTGCTCTGGAGGCTCCCGGGCGCCAGGCGCTGGCGGAAGCCGAGCTGGCGAATCATCCCCGTATTGAATTATTGGCGGCGGCCGAAGTGGTTGCCATGGATGATCCAATCACCGTGGCGCTGCGCAGTAAAAAACAATCCTCCATGCGTCTTGCGATTAATCAGGTTCGTGATGGCCATGCCCAGGCGGCGGTCAGTGCCGGCAACACCGGTGCCTTGATGGCAATCTCCCGATTTGTTTTGAAAACATTGCCCGGCATTGAGCGGCCGGCAATTTGTGCCCCGATTCCGACGCGCAAAGGTCATTGCCATATGCTGGATCTTGGTGCCAATGTGGATTCTGAACCACAGCATCTTTTGCAATTTGCGGTGATGGGTAGCGCCCTGGTACGTGCTGTTGATGGTATCGAGCGTCCCCGTGTGGCACTGCTGAATATTGGTGAAGAAGATATTAAGGGTAATGAACAAATCAAGGAGGCCGCACACCTTCTTGAGAAACACCCGCAGCTTAACTATGTCGGCTTTGTTGAAGGCAATGGTATTTTTAGTGGCGATGTGGATGTTGTGGTGAGTGATGGCTTTGTTGGCAATGTGGCGCTGAAAACGATGGAGGGCGCTGCTTCCATGATTGGTCAGATGATTCGTGACGAGATTTCCCGATCCTGGATAAATAAGCTGTCGGGTTTAATGGCTCTGCCGGTGCTGCGAGGCCTGAAAGAACGCCTTAACCCGCAGCGCTATAATGGCGCCAGTCTAGTGGGGCTTAACGGTATTGTTGTCAAAAGTCACGGCGGCGCGGATGTGAACGGGTTTCTCAGCGCACTGGAAGTGGCTGTACATGAAGCGGAGCGTAATGTGCCCGCATTGATTCGCGCCGACTTGGAAAAAACACCGCAAACCTGATGTTGATATCTTGCTGGTCGTTGGCCTGCGCCGGAATTAAAGGCCGGTATTGAAAAGGAGTAACGCATGAGTAAAACCGCATTTCTTTTCCCCGGACAGGGATCACAGAGCGTTGGTATGCTGGCGGATCTTGGTGAAGAAACCATGATTCGACAGACCTTTCAGGAAGCTTCTGGTGCTCTTGGTTATGATCTGTGGGAATTGATTCAACAGGGGCCGGAAGATGCCCTGAACAGCACTGATAAAACTCAACCAGCGCTGTTGGCATCCGGTGTTGCCTTGTGGCGCCTTTGGCAGCAGCGTGGTGCGGCACGTCCGGATTTTCTGGCGGGACACAGCCTCGGTGAGTACACCGCGCTGGTGTGTGCCGGGGTGATCAATCTGGGTGATGCGGTGCGGCTGGTGGAGCGTCGAGGTCAGCTGATGCAGTTGGCCGTACCTGCGGGCACCGGTGGCATGGCCGCGATTCTTGGGCTGGAGGATGATCAGGTGCGGCAGGCCTGCGCCAGCGCTGCTGATGGCGATGTGGTGGAAGCGGTAAATTTCAATGCTCCCGGTCAGGTGGTTATTGCTGGAAGCAGTGCGGCGGTGGAGCGGGCTATTGCTGCCTGTAAAGAGGCTGGCGCCAAGCGTGCCATGCCGCTGCCAGTCAGCGTGCCGTCACATTGCGCATTGATGAAGCCCGCTGCAGAGCAACTGGCAGAGGTACTGGCAAGCCTGAATATGCATGCCGCCGAAATACCGGTCATTAATAACGTGGATGTGGCGATAGAAACGGATTCGTCACAGATTCGTGATGCACTGGTACGCCAGCTGTACTCTCCGGTGCGTTGGGTGGAGACAGTGCAGCGTCTGGTGGCGGAAGGTGTGAGTCATGGTTATGAGTGCGGTCCCGGGAAAGTGCTGGGCGGTCTGGTAAAGCGTATTGATAAGCAACTGACTATGATGTCTCTGGAAAATGCACAGGCCTTTGAGGCAGCACTGGGAGGAACACAATGACGGAACAGGCAAAAGTAGCATTGGTGACTGGCGCAAGCCGTGGTATCGGACGCGCCATTGCCGCTCGTTTGGCGGCGGACGGTTTTACCGTGGTGGGTACCGCTACCAGTGAATCCGGGGTTGCCGGTATTCGTGACTTTCTGCAGCAGGGCGGTTATGCCGGTGGCGCAGTGGTGATGGATGTCAGTGAAGCCGGATCCGTGGAGCAGGCGCTGGCTCAGATTACGGAACAGTTTGGCACTCCGTTGGTGCTGGTGAACAATGCTGGCATCACCCGCGACAACATTATGTTGCGCATGAAAGAAGATGAATGGGATTCGGTAATTAATACCAACCTCAATTCCCTGTTCCGGGTGTGTAAGGGTTGTCTGAAAGGCATGACCAAAGCCCGTTGGGGCCGCATTATTAATATCAGTTCTGTGGTTGGGGTCATGGGTAATCCGGGGCAGGCCAACTATGCGGCGGCGAAAGGCGGCGTTGAAGGTTTTACCCGGGCATTGGCCCGTGAAATTGGCTCCCGCAACATCACGGTTAACAGTGTTGCCCCTGGTTTTATCCAGACAGATATGACGGATCATTTGCCGGAAGCCCAGCGCGAAGCACTGCTGGCGCAGATACCTTTGGGGCGTCTCGGGACGCCGGATGAGATCGCCAGTACAGTGGCCTGGTTGGCCAATGAGGGCGCTGGATATGTCACTGGCACCACGATTCATGTCAATGGTGGCATGTTCACAGGCTGATAATGCACCCGAATGGTGCGCTATCTGTCTGATTTAGAAAGGTAATATGCAGTAACAGGAACCTCGGGACGGAAAACGATCGCGGCTTGCATGGGTTGGAAACGTTCACCTAGAATAGCCGCCTGAGGTGCAGAGTCACCAATAACAGGAGAGAACACTCATCATGAGCAGCATTGAAGAACGCGTAACCAAGATTATCGTTGAGCAGCTGGGGGTAAAACCGGAAGACATCAAACCGGAAGCCTCTTTCGTAGAGGACCTCGGTGCCGATTCTCTGGATACCGTCGAGCTGGTGATGGCGTTGGAAGAGGAATTCGAAACCGAAATTCCTGACGAAGAAGCCGAAAAAATCAATACCGTTCAGTCGGCGATCGATTACATCAAGTCGCACAGCTGATTGTTTCGGTATGGTGATATGGAAAGCCGCAGGCTCGTTTGGGTTTGCGGCTTTTTCTTTTGCGGCAGTGTGGCTCCGCCGATGATGTATGGCAGGCGGTACTGTTGAGTTCCGGTTTTCAGGTAAGGAGTGAGGTATGCGTCGGGTAGTGGTTACCGGTATGGGCATGTTGTCGCCGCTGGGTGCAGATGTGGAGTCCTCGTGGCAGGGCTTGGTGGCTGGCAAAAGTGGTATCCGTACTATTGAGCACTTTGATACCAGTGCCTTCTCAACCCGCTTTGCAGGTTTGGTACCTGAATTCCCTCTGGAAGATTATTTGTCGGTAAAAGATGCTCGGAAAATGGATGTATTTATCCAGCATGGTCTGGTGGCAGCAATTCAGGCTATTCGTGATAGTGGCATTGAAGTAACAGAACAGAATGCGGGCCGTATTGGTGTGGCGATTGGCTCCGGTATCGGTGGTTTGACCGGTATTGAGGAAAATCATCGTAAATTGTTGGACGGTGGCCCACGCAAGGTATCGCCGTTTTTTGTGCCTGGCTCGATCATTAATATGCTGGCCGGCAACCTGTCGATTATGTACGGCTTCCGCGGTCCCAATGTTGCCATTGTTACCGCTTGCACCTCAGGTACGCACAATATTGGTTTCGCCGCGCAGCAGATTCAGTTGGGCGGTGCCGATGTGATGATTGCCGGCGGCGCGGAGAAGGCATCCTGCGAGCTGGGCATGGCAGGGTTTTCCGCCGCCCGCGCGCTTTCCACACGCAATGATGACCCTCAGGCCGCATCCCGCCCCTGGGATCGTGACCGCGATGGCTTTGTGCTCTCCGATGGCGCCGGTATTCTGGTGCTGGAAGAGTACGAACATGCGCGTGCCCGCGGTGCTCATATTCATGCGGAGCTGATTGGTTTCGGCATGAGCGGTGATGCTTTCCACATGACGTCTCCTCCGGAGGATGGTTCAGGTGCCGCCCTGGCAATGCGTAATGCGCTGGCTAATGCGGGGGTGAGTGCTGATCAGGTGGGGTATATCAATGCCCATGGGACTTCAACCAAAGCCGGCGATCTGGCAGAAGCGACGGCTGTGAAATCCGTTTTTGCGGATCACGCCCCGAAACTGGCCATCAGCTCTACCAAGTCCATGATTGGTCATTTGTTGGGCGCTGCCGGTGCTGCAGAAGCCATTATCAGTATTCTGGCGCTGCGTGATCAGGTGGCGCCTCCGACCATCAATCTGGACAATCCGGATGAAGGGTGTGATCTGGACTTTGTTGCCCATCAGGCTCAGCCACGGAAGCTCGACGTGGTGCTGTCGAACTCCTTTGGCTTTGGTGGCACCAACGGCTCGCTGCTGTTCCGCAGGGTGTAATGATCAACACCGAGGTTTATAGCGATGACCGTGGCCTTGGCTATGGCGACGGGTTGTTTGAAACCCTGCGCGCGGTGGCCGGTAGTGTGCCTTTGCTTGACTACCATCTGGAGCGGTTGCGCGATGGTGCAGGCCGTCTCGGTATTACTTACCCCAAGGCTGAAATCCGCCAGGCTCTGGTAACAGCGCTGGCGGCGTCGCCGAATGGCATTATCAAAATTATCCTGACTCGAGGTCGCGGTGGTCGTGGTTATAGTGCCGATCCTGCGAATCCGCCGACTTTGCTGGTACGCTGCTTTCCTCTTCGTGTTCCTGCCGCCCATTGCTATGAAAGGGGCCTGGAGCTCGGCCTCTGCGATGTTCGTCTTGCGGAGCAGCCTCGGATGGCCGGGATCAAGCATCTCAACCGTCTGGAGCAGGTGATGGCTCGTCGCCAGGTGGATGCCAATGGCTGGGATGAGGGGCTGCTGCTGGACGATCTGGGCAGGCCCTTGGAGTTAACAGCGATGAACCTGTTTGCTCGCTTTGGTGACTGTCTGTGGACGCCCTCGTTGAGCGGTGCTGGTGTAGCGGGAGTCATGCGACAGTATGTCATCAATGAGTTGGCGCCTGCGCTGCCGATGACCGTGCAAGTGTCGTTGCGACCGTTGTCGCAATTACGCCTTGCTGATGAGGTGTTTGCCTGCAACAGTGTTGCCGGAATTCTTCCGGTCCGTAAACTGGCTGTCTGGCAGTGGCCCATGGGAGAAGTTACCCGGACCCTGCAGGATAAAGTCCGCCAACTGTATGCAGAGAGCCAATGCTGAAAGCACGACATATTGGATTATTGATATTGCTGGTTTGCGTCAGTGGCGTGAGTGCAACTTTTTGGTTGGCGGGCCACGTGCATCGGCCATTGTTGCTGCAAGAACGGCAACTGTTGGAGGTGGCTCCGGGCAGCAGTTTGAGCGCGCTGATTCGGCAACTTGAGCGTGATGGTTTGCTCGGCGGGCGAACGGAAGCGGCTCGCCGTCGGGTAGGGGTGCGCCTCTATGATCTGTTTACCGATGTTTCGCAACGTGTGCGTGTCGGTGAGTACGAGGTAAAGCCCGGCGATACGCTGCTGCAATTGCTGCTTCGCGTTGAGCGTGGTGATGTTCTGCAGCGTCAGGTGACTCTTCTGGAAGGTTGGAACATGCGTGAAGTGCGTGCGGCTTTGGCGCGCGCCGAGAAGTTGCGGCAGGTGGTTGCGGATATTTCTGATCAGGAGTTGATGGAGCGCCTCGGGCGACCCGATAAAAGTCCGGAAGGCTGGTTTGCCCCGGATACCTGGTCCTATACCAGCGCAGACAGTGATCTGGATGTGCTCCGGCGGGCGCTACTGCGACAGGAGACCCTGTTGGCGGATGCTTGGAAGAACAGGGCTGAAAACCTTCCCTACAGCGATGCTTATGATGCGCTGATTATGGCGTCCATTATTGAAAAAGAAACCGGCGTGCCGTCCGAGCGAGGTGAAATTGCCGGCGTGTTTGTTGAGCGTTTGCGTCGGGGCATGCGCTTGCAAACGGATCCCACGGTCATTTATGGGATGGGCGATCGTTATGAAGGGCGTATTCGTCGCGCAGACCTTCGTGAAGCGACACCTTGGAATACCTATGTGATTCGTGGCTTGCCGCCAACACCGATTGCCATGCCTGGCGCTGATGCGATCCGTGCAGCGGTGGCGCCGCAGCCCACCGATGCGCTGTTTTTTGTTGCCCGTGGTGATGGATCGCATCAGTTTTCCCGGACGCTGGAAGAACATAATCGTGCAGTGCGTGAATACCAGTTGAATCGCCGTCAGGACTATCGCTCGTCACCAGCGCCAGCCTCGGAGCCAGAGCAGTGAGCCGAGCTCGCTTTATTAGCTTTGAGGGCGGCGAGGGCGCTGGCAAGTCTAGCAACATAGCGCTGGTGGCGAATTGGTTGCGCCAGCGTGGTGTTGAGGTATTGGTGACCCGTGAGCCCGGCGGTACGCCATTAGCCGAAGACATCCGTACCCTGCTATTGGCGCCTCGGGATGAGGCAATGGCGGCTGATACCGAGCTTTTGCTGATGTTCGCGGCTCGCGCTCAGCACCTTGAGGGCTTGATTATGCCCGCGTTGGCAAAGGGTGTCTGGGTATTGTCGGATCGCTTTGTTGATGCCACCTACGCCTATCAGGGGGGAGGCCGAGGCTTGTCGATGAGCCGCATTGCCGAGCTTGAGCGCATGGTTGTTGGTAGCCATCGCCCTGATTTGACCCTGTTATTCGATGTGCCGGTGGAAGTTGGTTTACAGCGTGCCGGGCGGCGTGGTGCATTGGATCGTATCGAGCAGGAAAATCAGGCCTTCTTTCAGCGTATTCGCGATACCTATCTTGCCCGCGCCGCCGCCGAACCAGATCGTTTCGCAGTGCTGGATGCCTCCCGCAGCCTTGATCTGGTGCAGCAAAACCTGGCGGATTTGATGCAGCAAGTTTGGGGGCGTTGGCATGACTGAGCGGGTGGCAGTTCAGGTTCCGTGTCTTTGGCATCGTGACCTGCAAGCCGAGTTGATGACGCAGGCGGCGGATCAAAAGTTGCCCCATGCCTTGTTGCTGTCCGGCCCCGCAGGCATTGGCAAACAGCGACTCGCCAGAGCATTTCTGGAAGCCTTGCTCTGTCAAAAACCAGTGGCCGGTTTGGCCTGCGGCCAATGTCAGTCCTGTCACCTCGCGGTGGCAGGCAGTCACCCGGATATTATGGTGCTAACCCCGGAAGAAAAAAGCCGGGTGATCAAAGTGGATCAAGTGCGTGCGCTGGTGGATTTTTTTGCCCGTACCGCCCAATACGGCGGTCGGCGGGTAGCGCTGGTGTGGCCAGCGGAAGCCATGAACCGTAATGCCCAGAATGCCTTGCTGAAAACTCTGGAAGAGCCGGGTAGTGGCGCTTTATTGTTATTGCTCAGTGACCAACCCAGTCGGCTACTGCCGACGGTGCGGAGCCGCTGTCAGCAGCGACAGCTGGCGGTGCCGGATCGAGTCCAGTCGTTACCCTGGCTAACCGAGCAAACCGGCTCCGAGGCGCTCTCCGAGGCGTTGCTAAGCGCCGCTGGCGGCGCGCCACTGAAAGCATTGGCACTGGAGCAGGCAGAGTGGTTTGCCGAGCGTGAGCGCCTTTTAGGACAGTTTCTGGCCGTGGTAGAGGGGCGTGTGCCTGCCAGCATTGCCGCTCAGGCCTTGGTGAAGCACGAGCCGTTGCCTTTGCTGGAGGCTCTTTATGGCTGGCTTGCCAGCGGTTTGCGTAGCGCTGAGTTGCAAGATCAGACGCTGGCGCCAATGATGCGGCGTTTGCGCGCGGCGGTGGGTGACAAACGTTTGCTGGCCTTAACCGAAGAGGTGCTGAAGGCGCGGCAATGGCTGCAGTCATCAGCGAATCCTAACCCTACTATGCTGTTTGAGCGTCTGTTACTGGTGTTAGTCGGCGTTGACGCCATGGCAGGGGTCTTCTAATCTGCCTCATGTTTTCGTACCGGAGTGAACAATAATGAAAATGCCCGGCGGCGGTGGTGGCATCCTGTCCCTGACTATCAAGGACAAAGCGGTATTGTATGCAGCCTATATGCCCTTTATACGGCACGGCGGTCTGTTTATTCCCACGAACAAGGATTACAAGCTGGGCGACGAAGTCTTCTTGCTGCTCAACTTGATGGATGAATCGGATAAAATTCCGGTGGCGGGTAAAGTCATCTGGGTCACCCCAAAAGGCGCTCAGGGTAACCGCAGCGCCGGTATCGGTGTGCAGTTCTCTGATCAGGACGACACGGCGCGAAAAACCATTGAGAACTATCTGGCGGGTTCGCTTGAGTCTGATCGACCCACCCATACCATGTAAACTGACGTTCCTGAGTTGATACAGCGCCCGCGTCAGCGGGCGTCGTTGTTTTGAGAGAGACCTATGACAGCCGCATTGACGGGTCTGGTGGATTCCCACTGTCACCTTGACCGGATTGACCTTAAGGATTACCCGAAGGGCCTGCCTCAGCTTATGGATGCCACCGCCGCCGCCGGTGTCAGTCACATGCTATGCATTGGTGTGGATCTGGAGAGCTTTCCCACAGTGAAGGCGCTGGCGGAAAAGTACCCTCATGTCCATTGCACGGTGGGCGTACACCCCTTGTATCGTGAGTCCCGCTCGACGCATTGTGCCGAGTTGGTCGAACTGGCTCAGCATCCACGGGTGGTGGCGATCGGTGAAACCGGGTTGGATTATTTTTATGCCAAGGGGGATACCGGTTGGCAGCGTAACAGTTTTGCCGAGCATATTGCGGCAGCTCGAGAAACCCGCCTGCCGCTGGTTATCCATACGCGAGACGCACGTGAGGACACCATTTCCATGCTGCGTGACCTCGGGGGTGGCAAGGTGCGCGGTGTGATGCATTGTTTTACCGAAGACCTGAATATGGCTGAGCAAGCCATGGAGCTGGGTTTTTATATTTCCATTTCCGGTATTGTGACGTTTGCCAATGCGGAGTCACTGCGTGAGGTGGTGCGGGCCTTGCCGGTGGAGCGGTTGTTAATTGAAACGGATGCTCCCTGGTTGGCGCCAGTGCCTCACCGGGGCAAACAGAACGAACCTCGTTTTGTCGCCGATGTGGCTCGTTTTGTGGCGGACCTCAAACAGCTGCCGGCGACAGAGCTTGTCGCTATTACCCGCAATAATTTCTTTTCTCTGTTTAACAAGGCGAAGCCGGTATGACACTTCCTGCGGTGATAACCATGGTGATGGCGCTGTTGCTCGGAGCCTTGAGTGGTGCTGCGTTAGTCTGGTGGCGTCTGCGCGGTGATGATAGCGCCGCCCATGAAACTGTACGCTTACGTACCGAACTGGAAGCTCGCCAGCAAGAGCTGCTGCGCTTGCAGACAGAACTCGGCGCGGCGAGGGAGCAACAGACACAAACCCAACAACAATTGGCGGAAGCGCGGGCGGAGGCTGCCCGCTGGCAAGAGCGGGAGAAACATCAGCAGGAGCGGCTGACTTGGCTGGAGCAAAGTCGAGAGCAGATGAAAAAAGACTTTGAGGCACTGTCTGCCAAAATATTTGAAGATCGCACCCAAAAACTGCAGGAGCAAAACCGTACCGGGCTTGATGATGTTCTCAAGCCATTCCGCGATCAGCTACAGGAGTTTCGTCGTCGAGTAGATCAAATTCATAGCGATGATAATCGTCAGCAGGCGACTCTGCTGGAACAGATTCGCAACCTGCAACAGCTGAATCAGACTATGGTGGAGGACGCACGCCATCTGACTAATGCTTTGAAGGGCCAGACTAAAACCCAGGGTAACTGGGGAGAAATGATTCTGGAAAGGATTCTTGAGGAATCAGGCCTGGTGCGCGGTCGCGAATACGAAACACAGGTTTCCATGACCAGTGAATCGGGGCAGCGTCGGCAACCGGATGTTATTGTACATTTACCGGATAACAAGGACGTGATTGTCGACGCTAAGGTGTCACTCACAGCCTATGAGCGGTTCTGCCGGGAAGACGATGAAGAATTGCGTCGTCAGGCGCTGGACGAGCATGTTCAGTCCTTGAGGGCGCATATCCGAGGGCTTAACCGAAAAGAATATGAAGGTCTGGAGGGCGTTCAGACCCTCGACTTTGTATTGCTGTTTATTCCGGTGGAGGCTGCATTTCTGTCTGCTATGGAGCGAGCGCCAGAGCTGTATAACGAAGCTTACAACAAACATATTGTGTTAGTCAGTCCGACGACGTTGTTGGTGACCCTGCGCACGATCAATAATATCTGGCGCAATGAATATCAAAATCGCAATGCATTGGAAATTGCTGACCGTGCCGGCAAGATTTGTGATCAGATTACGCTGATTGCCGAAGCAATGGATGATGTGGGCGACAAACTTGGCAAGGCGCATAAAGCCTATGAACTCGCCTATGACCGGTTAAGTCGGGGCCGTGGCAACTTGCTCGGGCAGGCACATAAGCTGGAATCCCTCGGAGCCCGCGCTCGCAAACAGTTGCCAGCGCCTCAGGATGATAGTGATGAGGCGGAGTGATCAGAGCTCCATTCTTGGCAGGTGAATTACATGAGTAATACAAGTGTATAAAAAAGACCCGACGTTCCGGGGGAGGAGGAGTCGGGTCAGTCACTCTGAAGAGCGTCGGAGACAAGCCGCCTCCGCGTCTGTGCCGGTGCCATCCGAGGAGAGCGACACCGTTCGCCGATAATCTGCGCAGTGACTTTCAAACTCAAGCCATTTTCGACGTTCGATTAGATGGTTTTTGCATGATTAAATGCCTGACATAGTGTCCTGCTATAAGGCTAATTAATATCATTAGTCCACTAACTTCAGCTTTCTTTCCGAATCACTATGCTGTTGGTGCAAATCGGATGCTTGTCCATTCCAGGGTTGAAGGCGAATGCGTGGATGATCAATCTGATCCACAAACGGATACTTGATGATATCCAGGTAAGGAGAGTGATCGAAGTCTGCTGCGAAATAAATGCCGGGGTGGCGGGTATAAAGTCGGGAGGCTTGATCTTCCATTCGTTTCACCAAAGGTAAAACAGGAAATTGAATAAATGCAAAGGCCTCTCCCACGGGAGTGCCAACAACCTGTCGCAGCAGGCTGCCCGCTAATGCAGAAAAAGCCCCACAGCGCCAGCGCCGAGGGAGCAACCCCCAGGGCAGTAGCAGCGTTATGATGGCAAACCAGGAGCGATGGCTACCAAGCCCAAGCTGGCTTACGGCATGTCGAATCACGATCTGGGTGTCTTCATCGTTCAGTGTTCGTGGGCGACAAATACGAAGATGCTCCGTTGCCAGTGTCGATAGCGCTTCAAGGTGTACCCCGCGATCAAGTCGTGCATCTAGAATCAATTGCGTGTCCGGGCTGCAGGGAAGGTAATCAGACAGGGTGGAACGCAGAGCGGGGTCCTTAATGTCGTGGAGTCGGCCTAAATAGAGCGCGGCTCTGGACCAGCGTGATGAGGTGACGGTTTTGAGCGCTTCATCGAGACGACTATGGCCATCTACCAGAATAATATCACCGGGTTGGAGAGTCTGGCTGATCTGGTCGGCATCCGACAGGCGAATCAGGTTGCCGGGGCGGTGCTGTTGCAGCAGATCGCAGCACCATTGGTATAGCTTGGCAAGTTCCATGATTTTCTCCGCGTTATGTCAGTTTCTTGTAGCTATTCTTTTACAGCCTTGCCGCCTGCTCTTTCTGCAACTTGCTTTCTACAGTAATGCCAACGCCCGGTCGATGACCGAATGGGGCGTGTAAAAGTGCGGCGACCAGCGGATGCCACCACCCCGTTGGGCGCAGACCACTCCGGCCTCCCGCAGCCGGACAAACAGAGTGTCGGTTGGCTCTCCGGGAGACTGGAACGTTATTATGCCGGCCCGCCGTGATGGCTGATCCGGTCCCAGTAGTGTCATGCCTTTATCAAGTAGTCCTGCTCGCAGCTGCTGAATCCGGATTGCCAGTTCTGCGCTCACTGTGTCCATGCCTACCTCTAGCAATAATGACAGGCTGGCGCTTAGCACATGACTGCCAAGCAGGTTGGGGCTGCCGCATTCAAAACGCCGAGCAGAGGAGGCTGGTTGCCAGTCCTTGCGATCATAGTCACCGGCGGCTTCCACCATATGCCAGCCGTATTGATACAGGCTGAGCTGAGGACGTACTTCCGGGCGGCAGTAAAATAGTGCTAGTCCCTCGGGGCCAAGCATCCATTTATGACCGTCAGCAACGATAAAGTCTGCTTGCCACGCTTCGACGTCGACGGGCAGGGCGCCGATAGCTTGGATGGCATCAACGCAAAACAGAATGTTGCGTTCACGGCAGACCTGACCAAGGCGTGGCATATCCAGACGCAGGCCGGTGCCGTATTGCACGGCACTGATCGCCAAAAGCTTTACCCGTGAATCCATGGCCGCTATCAGGTCTGCCTCCGGGTCCTCCCCAAGGGAGGCTATTCGCACTTCAACACCATGTCGTTTCAGCGCTTCCCAGGGAATCCGGTTGGAGGGAAATTCCTGATCGCTGATGAGCACCACATCACCGGCCTGCCAGGGTAGGCCAAAGGCAATAACGGACAAACCTTCCGAGGTGTTCTTCAATAGTGCGATGTCGTCACTGGATGGTGCGCCAATAAGCGTGGCCAGTTGTTGACGTAGTCGTTGTTCCACGACCAACCACTGGGGGTAGTCACGGGCGCCATATATCACGTTGGCATTGGCAAAGCTCTGTGCGGCTTCTCGGCTACGTTGGGGCCAGGGGGCCACCGCTGCATGGTTCAGGTAGAGCATGTCCGGGTCTTGGGGGAACTCTTTGGCCAGGTCAATCATGGTGTCCTCACGGCATGCTGTCGTGCGTATTGTTTAACTCATCAAGTGGGACTGGCGGGCCTTTTCCGCTAGACTTGCCAGTCATCAAATATGGCCTCGAATATGATGCCAACCATGCCACCGACCACCCCGCCAAGGAGACATCAATGGGTGACCTTGAAAAAGCGACCCGCCGGGCTCAGGAATTTCGCCAGCGTGAGCGAGAAATACTTGATGCTGCGCTGGAGCT
>PGZG01000251.1 GCA_002840115.1 Gammaproteobacteria bacterium HGW-Gammaproteobacteria-14
CGCTCATCATGCCCGCCACAGCCCCCTGTTCTTCCGGGCCCACCCGCAGACTCGCCGCCCCACTAACACCCGGCATTCCCAGCCCAAGCCCCAGCCCCACCATGGCGATGGCCCCAGCAGCAATCGATTGCTGTGGCGCCCAAACCAGCATTAATGCCCCCAAACCAATAGCCGGTACTGCCAACTGCAGAAGTCGCTCCGGTGGCCAGCCGAGTTTCTGGACAACCACCGCCTGTGCCAACAAAGAGGTTGCCGCTGCCAACATCATCGCGATACCTACGCCTGCTGCTCCCTGAGTAGGTGTTAAATCAAAACGGTCTTGATACATAAAACCCAATGTTTGTTGAACGATGGCAAACGACATAAACAGAGCCACACCGACCAGTAGAACATCAAGCAATCGCCGATCAACATAAGCCGCCAGACTTGCTCGCAAAGCATCAACCAGAGAAAACGGGCTTTTCGGTGCAGCTCTGGAGCGAATCCAGGGAGACTCCGGTAACTTCCAGGCCACTAAAAACAACATCAGAACGGTGATTATCACCACCGCATACAAGGGCACCACCAGTCCGAATACCGCCAACGCGCCTCCCATGGCAGGGCCGACAATAGTGCCAAGATTGTGTGCGGCACCAATGCGCGCCATACCTCGGGTACGCTGGGCTGGGCTGGTAACATCGGCAATATAGGCGGCGGCGGGAGGTGATGCCGCCATTACCAACGCTTGTAATACCCGCGCCAGAACAAGCAGCATCAGCAGTTTGATGCCAGCGACCCAGCCAGCCAATCCGGCTTCAAACACCAGCGCGAACAACAAGGTGCCACAGGCATATCCGGACAACCCGATCATCAACACCGGTCGGCGGCCAAGGTGCTCGCTTAAGCGTCCCCAGATGGGACTTGCCAACGCAAAGGCCAGAGAAGAACAGGTAATAATCAGTCCCACCTGAATATCTGCCAGCCCGGAAGCACGGCCCAATGACGGCAGAATAGCGAAAACCAGAGTCTGCCCCATGCCGGTAACCGCAACCGCAAGCAGCAGCAAATAAGTTGATGGTTTAACAACGTCAGACATGGGTAGGCCAGAAAAAGAAAGTCCGGCATGCTAACCGGAGCATACCGGACAAGGAAATGACCGAGCTTACAGGAAACCCCTCCAGCAAGTGTTGTCTCAATACAAATCAGGCCGTTTGGTCGTAAAGCGGCCGCGACAATTCAGCCCAGTCGATATCACCGTCATCCAGCAGGTTCTCGAACTGGAGAATGCCCAGCGCCTCAAACTTGGGGCGAACCGTGTCGGTCAGTAAGCCGATACGTTTGAGGTTTGGAATAACCCGAGTAAACAGCAGATTACGGAACTGCTGCATCAAGTAAGATTCCAGCACTCGCTCACGGGAAGCTTCCACATCCCAGCCGAAATGCTCAAACACCTCGGTGCTGATCAGCCGTTCGCGCATAACCACACAGGCCTCATAGGCAAACTGGGCGCGATCTTCCTTCTCCTCATCAGTGAGAGTCTGAACAAAGTCTTCAAGATAGTTAACGCCAAACGTCACATGGCGAGCTTCATCGCGGACCACCAGAGTAATCAGGTCGCGCAGCAACGGGTCTTGCGCTGTCAATTTGAGGGTATTGAAGGCCGCCAGGGCAAGCCCTTCAATAATAATCTGCATGCCAATAAATTTCAGATCCCAACGCGGATCAGAGAGAATCTTATCCAGCAAGGTTTTCAGATTGGGATTGATCGGATACATGATGCCGATCTTTTCCTGCAAATAGCGGGTAAACACCTCGACATGACGAGCTTCATCAAAGGTTTGCGAGGCTGCGTAAAGCTTGGCGTCAAAGGTGGGCGCACAGGATGCCAGCTGCGAGGCCACCAGCAAAGCACCCTGCTCCCCATGCATAAACTGGGCGAGCATCCAAGCCAGATTGTGCCAGCCAAAACGCAGCTTCTCCTCGTCCGACATGCTTTCAAACGGCTCCCAGCCAACGAAGGGGTTCATGGTCTGGTCGAGGGGGATTTGATCGTGGGGAAAAGTGCGGTTCCAATCGAGGTCCATATCGGAGTTCCAGTTCAACTCCTTGCCAAG
>PGZG01000252.1 GCA_002840115.1 Gammaproteobacteria bacterium HGW-Gammaproteobacteria-14
CGGGGTATCCACTCTACCCTGTATGCCCCGGTTACCGATTCGACGCCGTCGCTGGACATGATTCAGCAGGCCTATGAGAGCCGTTATCAGGACGAACCGTTTGTTGATGTGATGCCGATGGGCAGCCACCCTGAAACCCGTTTTGTGAAGGGTGCGAATCACTGTCGGCTTGCTATACACCGCCCTCAGAACCGTGATTATCTGGTGATACTTTCGGTGATTGATAACCTCACCAAGGGTGCTGCCGGTCAGGCAATCCAGAATATGAATATCATGTTCGACTTGCCGGAGGCGGCGGGCCTCGGCGGCGCGGCGTTGTTACCCTGAGATGGCAAAGCGCCCTGGAAGACCGTTGGAAGATATGGTGTTGGTGCCGGTGAATCGCCGTCATCGTCGTCGTGTCCGGGTTTATGGGGCTCTAGCCGTACTGTTGTTGGTGGTGACGTCTTTTATCGGCGGCCAAATCAGTGTTCATCAAAATACCAGCGGCCTGGAACGTGATTTGTCCCATTACCGGGATCGTGCCCGGGCGCTGGATGACTCTCTTCAGTCAGCTCGCAATGAGCTGGCGCTACACCGCACCAGTGTTCAAGTTGCCCAGCAGGCGCAGGAGCAGGTGCGTAGTGAAATTCGTGACTTGCGTGGGCAGATGGCGGAACTTGAAGAGGCTGTTGCCTTCTACAAGAGCGTTATGGCGCCGGGAGCGGTGGAGCAGGGGTTGCGGATCGAGAAATTTGACCTCGCTGCGGCGGGCACGGAGGGGGAAGTTGCTTTCCGGTTGGTGCTGACTCAGGTGGGTGATAATCGCAACAATGTTACCGGCGATGTTTTGCTAAGGCTGGCCGGTCGTCAGGGCGAGGAGACTGTCCAGCTGAGCGGAAGTGATATATTGCTGGAAGGCAGTGAGACTCGATTCCGCTTCCGTTACTTTCAGGAGCTGACCGGCCGATTGCGATTGCCGGCGGATATGCAGCCAGAACAGATTACCGTTGAGGCCATCAGTGGCACTCGGCGTAACCAGAAAACCGAAAAAACCTATATATGGCAGTTACAGGAGAGAGGCGGTGCTTGGGCGGGATAAAAAACCGAGAGATAACTACAGCAACCACACCCTGATCGCGCCGAGCGCGCAGATCCGTGGTGATATTGAGTTTACTGGCGGACTACATGTGCTGGGCACGGTGACCGGCAATATCAGCGTTGGTGGCGAGGGCGGTCGTCTGGTCATTGGCGAGACTGGTCGTGTTCAGGGTGAGATCCGGGTGCCTAAAATCGTCGTCAATGGCAAGGTTGAGGGTGATGTTCATGCCTCGGAGCACCTTGAACTGGCGGAAAAGGCGGTGATCGAGGGTAATGTCTATTACACCCTCATTGAGATGGTTATGGGGGCTCAGGTGGATGGCAAGCTAGTGCGTCAGAATGAGCGTAAGCACCTGCCTCATCCAGATCAGGTCAAGAATGGCGAGTCCAAAGGCAAGGACGACAAGTAGGCTATAGGGCGAATGATGAGGTGAATACTTGACTGTTTTTGTCGGGTATTACACCATGCTCTGCCAGTAACAACTTGAATAGACACCATGAGTGAGCCTTCCGCAATCCTGTTCACCGATCGTGCCGCCGCCAAGGTGCGTGAGCTCCGTGAGGAAGAGGCCAACCCGGCCCTGAAATTGCGCGTTTATATTACCGGTGGCGGCTGCTCTGGGTTCTCCTATGGGTTCACCTTTGATGAAAAGGTGAATGAGGACGATACCGTAGTCGAAAACGGCGACGTCACCCTGCTGGTGGATGTGATGAGTATTCAGTATCTGGCGGGCTCTGAAATTGACTATGACCAAAGCCTGATGGGCGCCCGGTTTGTGGTGCAAAACCCAAACGCTACCTCTACCTGCGGCTGTGGCTCTTCGTTCTCTATCTGATTCCTTGTGACCCATTGATGTCCGTGTTATCCATAGCATCCTGATGAATGCTATGCGGAGTTAATGGTGACCGATAATAAGAAAATCCCCCGCAATCCCGAGCAAGACTACAGTGCTGATATGGCGGCTCGCCGTCGGGTGTTTATTACCGAGAAGACC
>PGZG01000253.1 GCA_002840115.1 Gammaproteobacteria bacterium HGW-Gammaproteobacteria-14
ATTTGCCAGCGCCAGCGCCGTAGCTTCTCCCACTTCACGAATACCTAAAGCAAATAGAAAGCGTGGCAGGCCAACCTGCTTGCTGGCTTCAATGGCCGCCAGCACATTGGCTGCAGACTTCTCGCCCATTCGCTCCAGACCAGCAAGCTGGTCTGTTTCAAGACGATAAAGATCGGCCACGCTGGCAACCAGTTTCTGATCCACCAGAACATCCACTAGCCGCTCACCCAGACCTTCAATATCCATGGCGCGGCGAGAAGCAAAATGGCGCACGGCTTCTTTCTGCTGAGCAGCGCAAATCAGGCCGCCGGTACAACGGGCAACGGCTTCGCCCTCGGCGCGAAACACTTCGCTGCCACACACAGGGCAATGGGACGGCATCACAACCGGTTGCGCTGAGGCCGGACGACGCTCTGCCAATACGGCAGACACCTTGGGGATAACATCCCCTGCCCGGTGTACCACCACCGCATCGCCAATATGCAAATCCAATCGCTGGATTTCATCCATGTTGTGCAGGGTCGCATTGCTCACCGTCACACCACCAACAAATACCGGCTCCAGTCGCGCCACCGGGGTTAACGCACCGGTACGACCCACCTGCCACTCCACATCCCATAGCTCAGTAATTTCTTCCTGAGCGGGGAATTTGTGGGCGATAGCCCAGCGTGGTGCTCGGGAAACAAAGCCCAGCTGCTGCTGCTGCGCCAGACTATCGACCTTGTAGACCACACCATCAATATCGTAGCCAAGCCCGGCACGCTGTTGCTGCAACGACTGATAAAACGCCAACAACGCACTTACACCTTCACAGCGGGCCACCAGCGAATTGACCCTCAAGCCTAGCGTTCGCAGCCACTGCAAGCCATCAAAGTGGCTCGGCGGCAACTCCACCCCCTCACAGCGCGCAATACTGTAGGCATAAAACTCCAGAGGTCGAGTTGCCGTAATGCGGGCATCCAGCTGCCGCAGGCTGCCTGCGGCGGCGTTACGAGGATTGGCAAACAATTTCAGACCGGCCTGACGCTGGCGCTCATTGAGTGCCTCGAAACCGGCATGGGGCATAACCACTTCACCGCGCACCTCCAGCAACTCAGGCAGCAACTCAGGTGCATCGCCGCGCAAACGCAAGGGAACAGACTTCAGAGTGCGAATATTCGCCGTAATGTCTTCGCCGGTGCTGCCATCACCCCGCGTTGCGGCACGTAAAAATACACCCTGACGATAGAGCAAACTCACCGCCAATCCATCCAGCTTGGGTTCGGCAACATAGGTCAGGGTCAGGCCATCGCCACCCAAACGCTCACAGACACGACGATCAAATGCGATCAGCTCATCATCACTGAACGCATTATCAAGGGATAACATCGGAATATCGTGGGCCACCTCAGCGAACCCATCCAGAGGACGATCACCAACACGCTGGGTTGGTGAGTCTGGAGAAATCAAATCGGGATGGGCCTGCTCCAGGTCCTGTAGCTCGCGAAACCAGCGATCATATTCCGCATCCGGCACGGCGGGTTCATCAAGAACGTAGTAGCGATAGCTCCAGTCCGACAGCTGCTCGCGCAGAGCACGAATACGATCGGCAACCGTCTCAGACACCGGCCACCCGCGAGCGACGCTCAAAATCCTGTACTCGCTGACGAATATGCTCGACGGTTTGCTGGGTCAAGACGCTGTGCTGGTCATCGCGAATTTCAGCGGAGAATCGCTCCGCCAGCTTGCGCACCACGGACACCATTTTTTCCAGCACCCCCGCCGGTTTTGATGGGCCTGGTAATTTCATAAAGAACGTCACCGCACGAAAGGTCTGGTTTTCCATATCATCAATATCGAAGGTGCCCGGCTCCAGAGCATTCGCCATGGAAAACTGCAGCTCTTCCCGACCACTGGCCACACTGTGACGATGGAAAATGTTCATATCACCATAACGCAGACCCTGCTCCAGCAGTGCCTGCAAAAGCTCCCGGCCTGGCATGGCATGGGCCGCGGAGGTGACCATATGCAGCACAATCACTTCCAGTAATTCAGGATCCGCCGGCGCAGAGGCCGCAACCGAATCACTTTCAACG
>PGZG01000254.1 GCA_002840115.1 Gammaproteobacteria bacterium HGW-Gammaproteobacteria-14
TTAGGCCCATCATTACAGGCCGCGATCAAGGGCAGCGTCAACAGCCCCAACACCAAGCCCGTTAATTTAAATCGATACATAGTTGCCTCCGAAGACAATTGAATAGAACACTAAGTAATGGATGACAAGGTAACGAGCAGACTTCAGTCGTGCAGGCGAAGCGCCTTGTATCTTTCCTTTTCCTGCGACTGCACGCCGTGATGACCATGGCCGTGATGCATGAATAGGTGCATGAAAGGACAGGCAAGCAGGATTGCATAGGGCAAAAACGCCAACAGGTGCTCACGATGTTCGACCAGCAGGAAATAACTCGCCGCGCTGACGGGCTTGGTGTCTGTGATTGGCATGCGACATGGGTATCCTCCTGAAGCCAGCCTTAATGGTGCCCGGCGTCATCCGCGCCGCGCGCGGTCAGGATCTGGTATTGCTGCGGCGACAACTCGGGTAGGCGCTGCAGGAACGCCACCATGTTCCAGATGCGCTGATCGTCATGACCCGGCCCCCAGGCCGGCATCCCGGAAGCCTTGATGCCATGTTTAATAATCCAGAATTGTCGCTTAATGGCCTCGTCATCATTATCAGTGTCACCGGCATGCTTATGCCCATGCCTATCACCCGTCAGTGTTAGATTGGGCGGCGCGGGATACAGCCCCAGGGTAAAATCACTTTCGGTCTTGCCCGGTTTGAGATGGCAGCCGGTGCACATGTCGTTGTAGTCGGCGCCGCCTGCCAGCAAGCGCTCGGACGAATTCAGGTCGGTCGGCACCTCGATGTCGTTTGATGCGCGGGCGATGGATCGCTCGCGCAGGGTTTCCAGCGCCCAATAAGTCAAGTCGTTGTGATGGTCATCGGCTCCCATCGGATAGAGACCCGAATAGAGGAACCCCACACCGGTCACCGCCGCCACGCCTGCCGCAACGGCGAGGCATTTAAAGCAGGATAAAAACTTAAAGGACGTCATGTTATCTCCTCAGGAATGGCTACCCGTTATTTTTTGTGCTGGTGTTTGGCCGGCTTTTTTTCATCGGATTTTTCGTCATGGTTACCGTGATCGGTATGGCCTTTGTCCCCATGAGCTTCATGCGATCCTTCTTCATCCTTGTGCATGGCCTTCATGCATTTTTTCATCATGGCCTGCATGACCGGATCCTTCATGTCCATTTTGGAATGATCCATGTCTTTCATGGCCGCACAGTCCGGCGCCTGCGCCTCCTTCATGTGCTCCTTGGGATCGTGGGCCTGGGCTGACAGGGCAAGCAATAATGCCGGCAGGGCGACGAAATAGCTGAGTGATTGGCGTTTCATAATGTGACTCCTAGGTTGTGTTAAAAACATAAGTCGTTTGATTAAAACCAGAACCGGATCCCGGCGACGTACCGGGTATCCTTGGTGGCATCGCCGTTGGCCCGCGCCTGATCGGCGGTGGCGCCAAAGGTGCCGTTCCACTCGATACCGACATAAGGGGCGAACTGGCGTGAAAACTCGTAGCGTAATCGCAGTCCCAGGGCGACATCGGACAAACCGCTACCCAGTCCGTTAACCGCATCGTCTTTGCCATAGGCGGTCAGTTCAGCCCGAGGCTGTAAAATCAGGCGCTGGGTGAGTAGCAATTCGTATTCCGCTTCCTTCATAGCTAATCCATAAGCAGCTAAACCACGCTATAACCTTCCTATGGTTCTTGCCGTATTTACACAGAGTATATGGAAAATAACCTGACTTGAGCCTGACCTGAAAATGACATTTATGTAAGAGATCGGGGTTGGGCCATCCGTCACTACAAAACGCACCAAGATACTTCTGAAATAAAAGCGAAGGGTTATGTTCCTTACAGAATTGCAATGAAGATCGCCTGAACGGGGTCAGTTCATGTCGGTCGTATTTCATGTGGGCGACTCTTGAAGGAGCTCTCAAACAACTATGTTTTACGATGGAACAACGATTCCGGAGAACGCAATGACTAACTTCATGTATCAGTCCTGTATCCAGGCATGTTGGACATGTGCTCAGGCATGCGAAATGTGCGCTTCCGCGTGTCTGCGTGAGGAAGACGTGAAAGCGATGGC
>PGZG01000255.1 GCA_002840115.1 Gammaproteobacteria bacterium HGW-Gammaproteobacteria-14
CGATCGCCGAGCGTGCCCATGGTGATCAGAAAGCCGCCGATCATGAAGCCATAGATATCGAGAATCCATAGTAACTGCGAGCTGGTCGGTTTCAGGTCCGCGCTCAAATGCGGCACGGCCAGATGCAGCACTGTCATATCCAGTGCCAGAAGAATGGTTGGTAAAACCAGAACGGCGAGAGCAATCCACTCTCGCCGTCCGGCTTTTTCAGCTACTTTAATTGTGCTCACAATATCTCGGTGTTAACTCAGTTAAATGCAGCCGCTGACTGTTTACGCTGCTCGGCCTGCAAATCCCGGCCGATATACATATACACCGTGGGCACCACAAACAACGTAAATGCCGTGCCGATGGTCATGCCGGTGGACACTACCAGTCCCATGGCAAAGCGCGCGCCGTTACCCGGCCCAGTGGCCATCAGCAGCGGTACCATGGCCAGCACCAGTGCGGCGGTGGTCATCAGTACCGGGCGTAAACGAATGGAGGAGGCTTCCTCAATCGCTTCGCGGCGGCTTCTGCCTTCCTCCTGCAGTTTATTGGCGAACTCCACAATCAGAATGCCATGCTTGGAAATCACCCCGATCAGCGTGACCAATCCCACCTGCGTGTAGATATTCATGCTGGCACCGGGGAAAGCCTCCATGCCACCCATTTGCAGGAAGCCATTAATAATTGCCACCAGGTTAATTGCCAACATGGCACCGCATACCGACATGGGCACGGTAACCAGCATCACCAGCGGGTCACGCCAGGATTCAAACTGCGCCGCCAGCACCAGATAGATCAGC
Source organism: Gammaproteobacteria bacterium HGW-Gammaproteobacteria-14 (assembly GCA_002840115.1). Taxonomy (GTDB): domain Bacteria; phylum Pseudomonadota; class Gammaproteobacteria; order Pseudomonadales; family Alcanivoracaceae; genus PGZG01. The sequence goes on from PGZG01000255.1 coordinate 789, forward strand.
ACCAGTGCGAAGAAAAAGGCCAGCACCAGACCGCCACCTTCAGTTTTCAGCTGACGGGCCTGACCCGCATAGTCCACCGAGTACCCCGGCGGAAGAATTTCGGCAGCCGCCTGGTCCAGCACCGCCAGCGCTTCACCCAGAGAAACACCGGGACGCGGTACGCCTTGCAACGTTACTGCATTGAGCTGCTGAAAACGTTTTAACTGTTGTGGTTCGACAGTTTCCCGTAGCGACACCAGAGTGGATAGCGGAATCAACTCGCCGCTGCTGGTGCGAATGTAATACTGCTCCAGCTGTGTCGGCGTTAACCGGTCACTGCGCTGCACCTGCGGGATTACCTTGTAGGAACGGTTTTCCAGCGAGAAGCGATTGGCAAAACCACCGGACAGCATGGCACCCAGTTCGGCACCGATTTGTTGCATGCTGATGCCCAGTGTTGCCGCTTTCTCGCGATCGATCAGCACTTCGACTCGCGGTTTGTCGATTTTCAGATCCTTGTCGATAAAGATGAACTTGCGGCTTTCATAGGCCTTCATCAGAATCTGATCCGACAGCTCCAGCAGGTTTTCTGCCGATTCCGTTGAACCAATCACAAATTGCACCGGCGGACCGCCACCGGCGCTGGGTAGTGATGGCGGCACAAAACTGAACATCTGCAGTGCCGCAATTTGCTGTAACTCGGCTTCGATGGATTGCTGTACCGAAATGGTGCTGCGATCCCGCTCATTCCAGGAGTTCAGTACAAAACCGGCAAAGGCGCTGTTGGTTGCCGCGCCGGCGCCACCGATACCATTCAGCAAAAACAGGTTGCCTGTTTCTGGAGATTCTTCGGCGATACGGTTCATCTCGCGAGTGTATTTCTCCAGATAGTCCAGCGTCATGGTGGGGTCACCTTGAGCAATGGCCAGAATAAAGCCCTGATCTTCCTGTGGCTCCAGCTCCTGAGGCGTGCTGACAAACAGGAAGTAGCAGCTCACCAGTACGATGCCACCAAACACCAGAATGACATGTTTTTCGTTCAGCGCACTGTGCAGCTTGTTCTGATAGCTGCGCTGCAGAATATTGAACTTGTCATCCAGCCAGGCTTCCACTTTGCCTTTGGCTTCGCCATGACTATGGGATTTGAGAATTTTCGAACACATCATCGGTGACAATGTCAGCGCGACAATACCGGACAGCAATACTGCACCGGCCAGCGAGAAGGCAAATTCGACAAACAGGGTGCCGGTCAGACCGCCCAGAAAGCCGATGGGAAGATACACCGCTACCAGTG
>PGZG01000026.1 GCA_002840115.1 Gammaproteobacteria bacterium HGW-Gammaproteobacteria-14
CAATTACTGTGCCGCGCAGGGATGAGGGATCCAGTTGAAACATCAGCCGCCGTACCATTTCAATACCGTTGAGCTCATCACCATGAATGGCTGCTGTCAGGCATAGTGTGGGGCCGGGCTTGTCGCCATGGGCAACCAGTACCGGTACCGGCGTTTCAATGCTTGGGAAGGATTGGTCCGGTGCCCAGCGTAAATTGCGAAACTCACCGGCAGGAATGTCGGTGTCCAGTAAACGGATGATGCCGGATTCCTCATGAACAACCAATTCCGAAGGTGCCAGCGCTTCGCTGGCTGGAACGGGGACTACATCTTCATCTTCCAGCTCGGTAGCAATCGTTGTGGTCGGTAACATCAGAGCAGCGGAGACAGCAGCAATGAGTAGCAGCGGTAGAAGCGATAACGGCATATAGAGTCCCGTGGACATGGCGGCGCTTGCTGCGCCAGTCAGGGCTTCGAGTATAACAGGCCTCGACGGTTCACTTCGGAAGCCAGATTTGTGGCACCTGTCGCAACTCAGTCAAATCATAGCCCTGATCTTGCAGAAACTGCTTTAGTTCTTGATACAGAGCAGCATCAATTTCGGGCTGTCGCGCCATGATCCAGACATAATCGCGTTTCTGGCGGCCAATAATGGTGGTTTGATAATCTTCGTCCAGCCAAATGACTCGGAAGTCCGCTTTGAAGGGCCATAGAAATTGCATTTTCCAGACCGCATTGCTGGGATCATCCGTCACAAAGGCGGTGGGGGTATAACGTTTTTCCTCTCCTTCTGCATCGCCTTGACGGAAGGTAAAGGTAGTGGCAATGCTGTCATCTTCATTGAGGTCATAACGCTCAATGGCGTTCCAAGCCTGTCGTTCCGGGGGCAATGGGATATGGGCGATCACATACCAGTCACCCATAAACCGGGGGATATCAATTGGACCGGCCAGGGCAATCGGGTCATAGCGATGACTCTGGCAGCCGCTCAGCAGTGCCGCAGCGCATAGCAGTAATACAAGATGGCGCACGATATTGGCCTCATTGGTTAGAGTTCTAGCATGGAGCCTGCCTGGACAAGATGAGGTGAAGGCTCCGCAGGCCTTCGCCATGGCAGACGATTGGCATCGGCAGAAAGCTCTAATTTTAGCAGGCATGCATCACGGGTATAGAGGAAAAACAAAAAAGCCCCGCCGTTGAAAGCGGGGCTTTTTCTGCGCAACATCCTTGCGAATGTTTTGCGTAGCGGTTAGGCCGGCATTGATTACATCATGCCGCCCATACCACCCATGCCACCCATATCCGGCATACCACCGCCAGCGCCCTTCGGCTCCGGCTTGTCAGCGATCATCGCTTCGGTGGTAATCATCAAGCCAGCAATGGAGGCTGCTGCCTGCAGCGCGGTGCGAGTCACTTTGGCTGGATCGATAATGCCGAGTTCCAGCATATCGCCATACTCGCCATTGGCCGCATTGAAGCCGTAGTTGCCTTTGCCGTTTTTCACGGTTTGTACAACCACAGAGGCTTCGGCGCCAGCGTTAGCGGAAATTTGACGCAGCGGAGCTTCCAGTGCGCGAGTCGCCAGAGCGATACCCACGTTCTGGTCTTCGTTGTCGACTTTCAGCTTGCCCATATTGGCCAATGCACGTACCAGAGCAACGCCGCCGCCAGGAACCACACCTTCTTCAACCGCTGCACGGGTAGCGTGCAGGGCATCATCAACGCGGGCTTTCTTCTCTTTCATGGCGACTTCAGTCGCGGCGCCAACCTTGATTACAGCAACACCGCCTGCCAGTTTGGCAACGCGCTCTTGCAGTTTTTCACGGTCGTAATCGGAAGAGGACTTCTCGATCTCGCCACGGATCTGTTCAACGCGGGATTTGATGTCTTCCGCTTTGCCAGCGCCGCCAACGATGGTGGTGTTTTCCTTGTCGATGTTGATCTTCTCGGCGGTGCCGAGGTCGGCCAGAGATGCATTTTCCAGGCTCAGACCCACTTCTTCGGAAATCACGGTGCCACCGGTCAGAATGGCAATATCCTGCAGCATGGCCTTGCGACGATCGCCAAAGCCCGGTGCTTTCACTGCGGAGCACTTGATGATGCCGCGCATGTTGTTCACAACCAGCGTCGCCAACGCTTCACCTTCAACGTCTTCGGCAATAATCAGCAGTGGCTTGCCAGATTTGGCAACGGCTTCCAGTACCGGCAGCAGTTCGCGGATATTGGAGATTTTCTTGTCCACCAACAGGATATGTGGGTGCTCAAGTTCCACTGACATTTTTTCTTGATTGTTGATGAAGTACGGGCTCAGGTAGCCACGGTCGAATTGCATACCTTCAACCACTTCCAGCTCGTCCTGCAGGCCACGACCTTCTTCTACGGTGATTACGCCGTCGGTGGTGAACTTGCCGTCACGGTGCGATACACGCTCCATGGCATCAGCAATAATTTTGCCGACGCTGGAGTCGCTGTTGGCAGAAATAGTGGCGACCTGCTCAATAGCTTTGCGATCTTTTACCGGAGTGGACAGCTTTTTCAGCTCTTCAACGACGGCTTCAACCGCTTTGTCGATGCCGCGCTTCAGGTCCATCGGGTTCATGCCAGCGGTGACGGACTTCAGGCCTTCGGTAACGATGGCTTGAGCCAGAACTGTGGCAGTGGTGGTGCCGTCACCGGCTTCGTCGTTGGCCTTGGAAGCGACTTCCTTGACCATCTGCGCGCCCATGTTCTCGAACTTGTCTTCCAGTTCGATTTCTTTGGCAACGGTAACACCGTCTTTGGTGATCAGCGGGGCACCGAAGGATTTTTCCAGTACCACGTTACGGCCTTTCGGGCCGAGGGTGACTTTTACTGCGTCAGCCAGAATATTGACGCCGCGGAGCATACGGGCGCGGCCTTCGTCACGAAAAATTACTTCTTTAGCCATGGTCATTCTTCCCTTGGTTGATCTTTTAGCGGAATGGGGGATTAGCCTTCGATAACGGCGAGGATTTCGTTCTCGCCCATAATCAGCAGTTCTTCACCATTCACCTTGACGGTGCTGCCGGCGTACTGGCCGAAGATCACCTTGTCACCTACCTTGACGTCGAGGGGACGAAGATCGCCCTGCTCGTTGATTTTGCCCTTGCCGGCGGCGATAACTTCACCACGGCTTGGCTTCTCGGCGGCGGAGCCTGGAAGAACAATACCGCCGGCGGTCTTGGTTTCTTCCTCTTCGCGGCGTACCAGTACACGATCGTGCAAAGGACGGATATTCATTGCTGTGTATCTCCTTGTTGATGTTTCGCAACGTTCCGGCCGGGTCTGTCCCGGCCGGCTGGCGGTGTCAGCACTCAAGGGTCTTGAGTGTTAGCACTCTGCCTTGGCGAGTGCTAATCATAGTGACGGCGGCCCCTGAGTCAATGGCCAGAGCCATTGAGGTGGCTGTCTGACCAATATCTGTCCGCAGGCCCGATATATGGGGGGAGGTTATGGCGCTTTCAAGGGCAGAGAGCTAAGGAATTATTCAGAGGTGCTCTTGCGTTAAGGCCTTGTGGTTATTGTCGAATTGCTGTTTATTATTTATCCAACCCGCCCGGCGGCGTTGGCGATAGCAGGCGTCATCATCTTGCCATCCAACCATGATTCGCTGGCGGTCCCGGAGATCACCTTAAGGGGCGACTATGGCAGAGCGGATCCTGAGACTGGATATCACTGGCAAGCCAGTAGAGTGGCTCGACTGGCAGAGCGCTGCGGTGTTGTACACCCGTGGTATGGTGACCTGGACCCTCGGTGATGTGATCTATCAGTTACGCGGTGGTTGGTCGCGCCGTTCCGGGCAGCGTTCTTCGCTGGAATTACACTCCATTATTGCCTGTCACGGGCGTCCCAACCCTCGTCCGCGCAGCCATCCACCGCTGACAAATCGAGCTCTGTTCCGTCGCGATCAGAATATTTGCCTGTACTGTGGCAATCCGTTCCATGACCATGAGCTAACGCGGGACCATATTGTGCCGGTGTCCCGTGGTGGCCGTGATCAGTGGCTCAATGTGGTGGCAGCCTGTCGTCGCTGTAACCAGCACAAGGGTGACCGCCGTCTCGAAGAGTGCCGAATGGAGTTGCTGGCATTGCCCTATGTGCCGAATATGGCGGAGTATCTGGCATTGATTAACAGTGCTCGTATTCGCGGTGACCAGATGGAGTTTCTGCGCAGCCAATTTTCCCGACAGAGCCGTTGGCTATAAGTACGTTGGAAAACCACTGGTTATAATCGTTGTCTGAAACCAGCGCCGCCGATCGTTTGTGCGGGCTGCTGAGTTGTTGGGCTATCAGGAGACCAATCCCATGTCCGATTCTTCCCCCTCCAAATCGTCTTCCCCGGTTACCACTCAGGTGGCGGAAAAACTCCACAAAACGGTTGATGCGGCGGCCAGTAGTGCGGGTGCTGCGGAAGACCAGTTGCGTGATCAGGCCGCTCAGGCGGCGGTGAAAGCACGAGAAGCGACTGAATACGCTCGCCAGCGCTCCGCTGATATGGTGGAGACGGTCACCAGCTACACCCGCGAAAACCCCCTGATGGCTCTGGGGTTAGCATTTGCCGCCGGGGTGGTACTGGCGTCAATCACCGGGCGTCGTTAATGGTGCCGCCGGAATCCCCCGAGGGTACTCAGGAGCCAGATGTCGGGAAGCAAAACGCCGAGCAAGAAACTTCTCCGTCAGACAAGGCGACAGCGGAAAATTCCGCGCAGCAATCTTCGGATCGACAAAGTGCTTCCGGGGAAGGCCGTCAACCTGTTGGTGATGTTGACCCACCGGTGGATGTGATCGCGGACCTTACTCGCATTGGTGCGGCGATGGCCGTACTCCTTAATGACAGTTTTCAGTTATTGCGCGCCGAATCCCGGCTCTGGGCGTCGGCGCTGCTGTTAATTCTGATGCTGACCATGGCTGTAGGTTTTTTACTGGCGGCGGCCGCAGTGCTGCTAGTAGCGGCTCCGGCCATGTTGCTGGTGGAACTGGGTTGGTTGGGGCCTACTTTGGCGTTGCTGGTGAGTGCTGCTGTGTTGCTGTTACTGGCACTGCTGGCCGTCTTGACCATTCGACGATTATCGGCGGATATGGGGTTTCGTCGTAGTCGGCGGGCGTTATTGAAAGCAAGACAGTTGCAGGGAAGACGATCGGGGGCATCATCGAGGGAGCGTCCGCAATGATATTTGGTCACCGGCAGCGCCGTCGGGATGCGGATCGAGCCGCAGAACATTTGCAGGGGGCTGAGGAGGCCCTGAGAGAGCGATTGGCACAGCAGGAAGCCCGCTGGCGCCATCGCACGCCCTGGTTGCTACCCTTGGCGGTAACAGCGGGTTTTCTGGTGAAGCGCGCCAAACCCGGCAAAACCCTGTGGTCGCTGGCGCGGGGTATGGTCATGGTGGGGGAGTGGCTGAATGCCCGTTATCCCTTGCCGCCATCCGATGGTGGCGTTTGATCGCTGCTATCAGTTTCTGTTTTGGGTGGCCAGAAGAGTGCTAGTGGTTGTTGCCGTGCCTCCTGCCCCAAAGCGCGCAATAATTTCCGGTAACTGAAAATTGTCACACCTCGGGCGCGTAGCGCGACTAACAGAGCCAGTGCAAAACTGACCACCAGATTGATGATGCCAATCATCAGTACAAAGCTGAACAGCTGCAAAAATATCAGTCCGTTGCTGACACCGGCATAGCCAAGGTTAGCCGAAGAGAAAGCGACATGACGAATATCCAGCGGTAACCCCAAAAGCATGCCGATATATCCTGTGGCACCCAGTAACACGCCAAAGCTGAAGTTGCCGACGATGGCGCCATAGTGTTGCGCCAGATAACTTGCCATCCGGCTGCGCAATGTCAGTGGTAGCAGGCGGCGTAGTAGAGGGTGTCGTTTGAAGCGCTCTTCCAGCGATAAATAAGCAGTGCGATTGTCAAAATAGCCAGCGATCAAGCCGGAGAGGAACAACCACACGCCAGCGATACCTGCATGCAATAAGGCGAGGCTCGAAAAGGGCGTCAACGAGTATTGTTGGTACTGTTGCTGTTCGAGGCTTAGCAACGGGGTGCCAACCTGATACAGATATACCTGACTGATAAGAAAGGCAATGGAGAGAGCAAGAGCCACATTGCCAACGATGGCAATAAACTGGGAGCGCGATACTTGCACCAGAAATTCAGCCAGTTTACGTGCGTTGGCGCCGCTACGACCCTCTTTTTCGACCGCATTGGCGAATCGGGCGGCGGTCATGGCGGGCTGTTTGGTGGCAATGGTGAACCCGCAAAGATGGATTAATACAAAGCCAAGGCCATAGTTCAGGCAATGTAGCAGGGTTTCCAGTCCCTCGCTTAATCCGGCCTCATGAACTTGAATTTTTAACAAAGCCATCAATGGAATAATCAGGCCTGCGCCAGCAGCAGAGCGCAACATGCGGAAATAATCCGCTCTATCGCGGGTGACATAGTGCTCGCCATGGTCGCTGGCATTTTCCGTGACCGTGCGTGACAGCAGGCGGATATTCTGACTCCATAACGCCCGCAGGCTATCTTTTCGGGAGCGAGCCAGAACCAGTTCCTGGAACAGTGAGAGTGCGGTATCCCGGCTGCGCTCTATATGGCTTAAATCAACAATGTCGAGAATGTCTTCGATGCGTTGCAGCGTTTGTTCCAGCCGCTCCAGCAAGTAGGCCAGATGAATGCTAGTGCCGGAGTTGACTGCTCGGCGCCGGAAGAAACTGATCTCGCTGGCGCACTGATCAAGCATGACTCGTGCATGGGCGTCGTCATGCCAGGCTTCAGGATTGCCCTGGAGCCACTCACCATAATCGTGAACATAGCTGGCCAGCTCACGCTGTAATCCGACAAAGGCAGAGTCCCGATCCATCAGGCGTGGTTCAAGCCGAACCAGATCGGGCTCTAGCTCTTCGGCGGCGACCCAGATAGACAGCATTTCCATTGCATAGAGAAGTTCATCAATAGCTCTGACCATCAATGAGCGCAAATCTTCTGCGTCCGCCTGCCAAAGTGTGGAAAACAGTTCTCGCCAGACATCACCAGGAAGCAAGTTCACCCACTGGGGGTCTTTGCGATGGTGAAAAACTAATGCCAGCATATCTGCCACATCATCTGGATCTTTCGGTGCCGGGTTGATCTGTTCATACAGGCGTCGAGTTAGCTCTCGGCGAAAACCCTGACGGGGTAAAATACCCAGCGAAGCAAAGGCAATGAAATAGTTGGCGGAGGTCAGCCAGTGACGCAGTGTTTGCGATAGTGCGCTATACAGTTCTGGCCGAGACTCGAGAGCAACGCGCAGATCGGTAATCCGTGTGGCGACGGCAGCCATGGAGGCGTCATCAATTTTTCGTGGCCGCACATAATCAATGACCAGTGTGAGAATTCGCAGCGGACTGTCCATGCCCACATCTTCCAGACGGGATAGCCAGGGCAGTGCGGCAGAATCCTTGCTCGTGACCATTATTCCTCCAGCTGACTCCAGCGTTCAACGGCGGCTTCGAGGGCAGCCTCCTGTTCTGCCAGTTTCGCCGTAGCGTTGCTGATCGTTCCAGCGCCACTGGTATAGAAAGCGGGGTCACTCATTTGCTGCTGTAGACTGGCGATCTCCTGTTCCAGCGTCTCAATCAATTTGGGCAATGCTTCCAGTTCGCGCTGTTCCTTGAAGCTCAGTTTTTTCTTTGTTGCTTTGATGGTTGTTGATGCCGCCGTAGTGGGCATATTGGTCGTGCGGGATTCGTTGTTGCCCGCGGTTTTTGCCGCGGCTGATGTTTTGCGCTTTTGCTCCGGCCGCTGACGTAGCCAGTCATCGTAGCCGCCCACATATTCATTAACTTCGCCGTTCTCAAACACCAGGCTGGACGTCACCACGTTGTTAAGAAATTCCCGGTCATGGCTAACTAACAGCAGGGTGCCTTGATACTGCATAAGCTGCTCTTCCAGTAGCTCCAGTGTTTCCGCATCAAGATCGTTGGTGGGCTCATCAAGGACCAATAAATTGAACGGGCGGGTAAACAGCTTGGCGAGCAGCAAGCGGTTACGCTCACCACCGGAGAGCGCTTTCACCGGTTGGCGGCAGCGTGCCGGCTCAAACAGAAAGTCCTGCAAATAACCGATGATGTGTTTGGACTGGCCATTGATTTCGATAAAGTCGCTGCCTTCTACGACGTTCTCGATAATGGATTTCTCTTCGTCCAGCGCTTCTCGTAGCTGATCAAACCAGGCTATGGTCAAGTTGGTGCCGAGGCGTACGGTTCCCTGTTGCGGCTCCAGTTTACCAAGCAGAATTTTGAGAAGCGTAGACTTACCACAGCCGTTGGGGCCAATCAGGCCAATACGGTCACCGCGCAGAATGGTTACCGAGTAATCTCTCAGTAGCACCTGTCCGGCAAATTCGTGGGTAATTCCCAAGGCTTCGACGACCAGTTTGCCGGATTGACTGCCACTCTGTACGGTCAAGTTGGCTTTGCCGACGCGATCACGTCGTGCCGCATGTTCTGCCCGCAGGGCTTTTAGGGTCCGAACCCGACCTTCATTACGGGTGCGGCGAGCCTTAATGCCTTGGCGTATCCAGGTTTCTTCCTGGGAGAGTTTTTTATCAAACTCGGCATTGGCCTTTTCTTCGGCATCGAGTTGCTGCTGCTTGCCTTCCAGATATTTTTCATAATTGCCGGGCCAGCTGGTCAGACGGCCCCGGTCCAACTCGATAATTCGGGTGGCCAGAGCGCGGACAAATGCCCGGTCATGGGTGATAAAGAGCAAGGTGCCAGACCAGCCGCGCAGAAATTCTTCAAGCCAGCGAATGGACTCGATGTCCAGATGGTTTGTGGGCTCGTCGAGTAGCAGAATGTCGGGCTGCTGTACCAGTGCCTGCGCCAGCATGACCCGGCGTTTCATGCCGCCGGAGAGGCCGGCAAACTCGACGTCGCCTTGCAGTGAGAGTCGCGACAGGGTGGCGTCCACCCGCTGCGCCAGACTCCAGCCATCACGGCTATCAAGCTGGTGCTGTAAATAATCAAACCGTGACAGAGCCGCTTCCGAGGCGTCGGCAAGCTCCATGGACAGCGCAGCATGTTCGGCCAGCAAGGGGCCAAGGTCACCAAGACCCGCCGCCACCACGTCAAATACCGAGCCATGGGTATCCGCCGGCACTTCCTGAACCAGACGAGCCACCGTGAGACCGGGCTGGCGTTCGGTGTCGCCATCATCGGCCTGCACCTCTCCGGCAATCAGCTTCATTAAGGTGGATTTTCCGGCGCCGTTACGGCCCACCAGACAGAGACGCTCGCCGGCATCAATGCTGAGGTTAACGCCATGGAGCAGTGGCGCGGCGCCGAAACTAAGCTGGATATTTCGCAGGGTAAGCAGAGGCATGGCAGATCGGTCCGATTCGGGGCGCGCAGTGTATCACTGGAGGGGAGCTGTTAACGACACCGGGGCGCTGGCGACCCCGGTGTTATTGACAAGCGTTCTGCTTAATCTCCTTTTGGGGCGCCGCTGGCGCAGGGAGAATCCCCGTGACTACTGTGGAGGTGTACATCCAGCTGGTTAAAGGCAATTTCCAGATCATGGGCTTTGCAAAGAGCATCAATGCGTCGGTTCAGCTCGTCGGTGGCTCGCAGGCGATCCGTTAATTCACGCACATGTACACGCATCTCATGGTCCAGAGTACTTCCACCAAAGTTCAGGAAGAACACCATGGGCTCCGGGTCTTTCATTACCCGCTCGTTTTCTTGGGCGGCTTGCAATAACAAGCGTTTTGCCAGATCCAGGTCCGAGCCATAGGCAAACCCGACCTTGATGGTGATCCGAGTGACCGGATCGGTCAGCGTCCAGTTGACCAGTCGTTCGGTGACAAAGGCCTTATTGGGAACAATAATTTCCTTGCGATCAAAATCAATAATTGTGGTGGCCCGAATGCGAATCTTGCTGACGGTGCCGGATAGCTCGCCAATGGTAATGGTGTCGCCAATTCGCACCGGTTTTTCAAAAAGAATAATCAGACCGGAAACAAAGTTGGCAAAAATTTCCTGCAAACCAAAGCCAAGGCCAACACCAAGGGCGGCCACCAACCATTGCAGTTTTTCCCAGGCAAATCCCAAGGCGCCAAGGGAAGTCACCAGAGCAATGCTGAAGATTACATAGTTCAGCAAGGTGGTTATGGCATAGCTGCTACCCGGTGCCAAAGTCATGCGTGATAGCAGAACTACTTCCAGTAAGCCTGGCAGGTTTCGGGCCAGAATAAAGGCAAAAAGAATAATCAGCAGCACTGTCATCAGGTCGCCGAGGCTGGTTTGCGACACTTGCTGGCTTTCTCCCGTGCCGCTGATATTCTCCCAAAGCACAAAACTGTCCATATAGCTGAAAGTGCCAAGGAGATCGGACCAAATCAAATAAAACACCGAACCGAATACTGCCAAAAGTGCCAAGCGAGTCAGTCGCAGGGACTGTGCATTCACCTTGTCGACATCCAGCTTGGGCTCTTCGATGACTTCTGCGCCGTCTGCACCGGCTTCGCGATCTCGCGCTTCTGATTTGGTGCGATACTCTTCCAGCAAACGCTTAAAGGCCAGTTTCTGGGCGGCTACCGCAAGACCTCGAATAGCGCTGGCCTGCAATACAATCCAAAGCACAATTAAATAGAAGCTTTCAATTAACAGTCCGGAGAGTTTGATGGCTGAGTAGTAGTAGCCGGACAATGCCAGCAGTATGAGTGCTGTTGGTATGGCCGCCAGACTAATGCCCAGTGTGCGCTGTACGCCGACATTCTGGTCATCCACACGCCAGGCGCTGGCGAGGCTGTAAAAAATAATAGCCAGCATGAAGTTAGCGCTGACAAAAATAGCGAAGCCAAGGCGGTCTTCGCTCAGTAATTCGGGCCATTGGCTGCCGCTTGAGGTTACCGGCAGTATCAATAACAGCAGGCCGCCGATGGCGAATATGCGGTGCCGTAATAAGGTTGCTCGGGTGGCGGGCCAACCAAAATGGGTTTCGCTGATGCCGCCAGGGGCCAGTAATCGGTGACAGACGGCGATTACCAACCAAAGCGCGGAAGCCCGGAGCAGAATAAGAGCGCAGACCTGCAAATACACGCCGTCGGCGCCCAGCAGAGCCAGACCAGTACCGCCTAGTAATAGTGGAATGGGTGCATCCAGTAGCAGGCTGTACAGCAGCGCCATGGGAGTATGCAGTTGCGAGTCCCGCTCTCGCAGGCCAATGCCCTTCTCAAGCAGTTTAAGTCCATATTTAATCCGCTGCCGTCGGATGGCTAATAGGCCTGCAATCGTGATGAATGGTATGAGTATCCAGACGTTGGCACGCAATCCTGCAGTCAGTTCCGAGCTGATGCCTTTCCAGGGCAGGTTGGCAACCTGTCGTGGTATCTCCAGAGGCATTGTTAGTAGCCAGTCCCGATGTATGGCACGGTTGCTAGGCATCCAGAAGCTTTGCTCCTGAATGGTGGCCCGCAGATTCCGGTGGATGGCCTGCAACTGTTGCTGGTTAAGATCAATGCTGATGGCAAGGTTGAGCTGGCGACTGGTTTCTCGCTCCAGTTGCTCGGTTAAATCGGCTCTAATTTGTAATATTCGAGTAAGTGCCTGATGAATATCGTCGCTAACAGTTTCGCGCTGTTGTTGGAACATCCGCTGGGCTGCTTTTTCCGGGTTGCGTAGCTCGTCGCGTATTTCACGCAGGCGAAACTGCTCGAAGCGCAGGTCGGCAATGCGTTGCGACAGATCGTCCACCAGCACGGTTTTCTGCAGGGCTTCCTGCTGTGAATAGATAATCTGTGAGAGTAGCAGGCTGCCCTGTAGTAACTGAATCTGTTCATTGAGATTGCGCAAGGTTTGGCGACTACGGTCTAGGCTGATTTCAATATTGATGTTTTCGCGAATCAGCCAGTTGGTACCTTCGGTGGCTTTTAGCAGTTGTTCGCCGATCTGACGATTTTTCTTCAACTGCTCCAATAGTAGCGGGGTGTTAGCCAGCGATTCAGGGATTTCGCTAATAGCCGCTTCAATAAGTTTTTCGGTCCGTGCCCGACGTTGGTTATTTAGTGATTCTTGCACAATGCCAAGCCGTTGCTCGATGTCGGCAATATCGCGCTCCAGCAGTACTTTTTTCCGCTCTGCCAGAGATTGCAGTTGGTCGGTGCTCCATAGCTCCCGTCGACTAAAGTCTGCGCGGCTATTAATCGCCGCTAGCTCAATGCGTAATGCATCCCGTTCAGCATTGGACAGGCTGCCGTCGCTGAGCTCATTATTGGAAAGCTGCCTGCGAATATCCTCTGCTCGTGATAAATCACGGGATAATGTTGCCTGTACCCGCTCTGGTAACGTTTGGTAATTAATCAGGGTGCTGGAGATGTTCGCCAGTTCGTTTTGTTGTTGTTCAAGACTATTGATCAGGTCAGTTAGCGTGGCTACCAGAGTGCGAATGTCTTGCGTTGCATAGTTAGCGCGGAGTTCGTCATCATCATGGACTGGATCATCACGCAGCGCCTGTTCTACGGTGGCCAGCTCGCCGGTAACGCCGGGGAGGCGTTGGTTGAGAGCTTTCAGTGCTTCCTGATTGCGCGCCAGTTCGCGACGAAACTTGATGGCGGATTCAAGGGCTGCCCGGTCTCGACTCTGACTTTGCGATAATGAATCACGGCCACTCAGCTCTGACAGCTGCTCTTCAAGCTGCTGCGACGATGGCAGCGTGTTCGCAAACAACGGTAGTGCTGGTAGCAGCAGGGAGGCTAGTAGCAGGGGCATTATCCATGCACGACGCAAAGACATAATCATCCTCAGAGAAAAAAGAGCCTTAACAGCAGCATGCCGCAGCGTTGGCTGGCAATCCAGTGGTGAGCCACTCAGTTGTGGTTAATTCGGCAACCAAGCCATCAGGGCAAACGTTTGAGCAGTGTCATTAGCATACCAAGATCTCGGTCGCTAAAGCGGCCGAGTCCTTCCTGTGCCCAGCGTTGCAGGTTCTCCTGTTTGTTCACGCCGAGGCGTTGCAGTGCTTCTTCAAGGGCCTGGCGAACATGGGCGAAGGTTGCAAGGGCAGTATCCGTGGCGGCTGCGGATGCTGATTCTGTATTCAGGACACTTAATTCCCAAGCGTACAGCATCACTGCCTGTGCCAGATTCAGCGACGGTTGTTCGCAGGCCAGCGGTACCCGGGTGGCGGCGTCGCAGGCGGCCAGCTCTTCTCCGGTAAGACCGCTGGATTCGCGACCAAAAACCAGCGCGGCCCGGCGCACTGAGCGACTTTTGTTGGCGATGGCCTGACGGCATTCAGCGGGGCTCAGATAGTCGTCCTTGTCCAGTCGGCGGCGGGCGCTACAAGCGATACTGAACTCTACCTCGGCCAGTGCATCCTGCAATGAAGGGAACAGTCTGGCCTGATCAAGAATATCCGTGCTCTCATGAGCCACCCAGCGGGCCGCACCGGAAAGATCGCATGGGTTGACCAGCCACAATGAGGAGAAACCCATCGTTTTCAGGGCGCGGGCGGCGGCGCCGACATTTTCGCCACGGGCGGGCTCCACCAGAATGAATACCAGTTCTGTGGTGGCGGATGCCGATATGGGGGTTGGCGTTGACGTCATGGGGCGGTATTAATCATGAGCAAGAATCTCTTCGACACTCGGGCATTGTGTTGTATTCGAGCTGGGCTCCGTAACGCGGTCAAGCATCGTCCGAGTGCTGATAAACACCGGGTGTTCCGGTCGTTGGCGCAGAGCTTCGGCAATGGCCCGTTTTCCACTTTCGGCGCAACCGAGCTGGCCGAGTGCATCGGCCAGATTGTTCCAGGCGGCGGCCATGTGCGGGTCCTGTTGAGTGGCGACATGAAAGGCCGTGACGGCCTTGTCATAGTTTCCGTGAGCATAATGGGCGTTGCCTAGCCCCAGTTGCAATAACGCGGCATCCGGGTGCGCCTGTGTGGCTTGCTGCCAGCGCGCCACCGCCGGTTGTGCCATGGAATGTTCCAGCGCATCCAGCGCCGAGGCCAGAGGGAAT
>PGZG01000256.1 GCA_002840115.1 Gammaproteobacteria bacterium HGW-Gammaproteobacteria-14
CATGGGCAGTCGCTTGGCCAAGTCAGTATTGCCGAAGCGTGCGGATGTGAGTGCCTGAATAGCTGTGCCGGAATGTCTATGATTTTGTATCCATGCCATCGCCTTTTGACCTGACAGCGGCGCTCAATGAGCGCCGTCAGCAGCACCGCTATCGTCAGCGACTTGAACAACAGGCGCCTGCGGGCCGTGAGGCAATTATCAATGGTTGCCGCCTGCTCAATTTTTGTAGCAACGATTATCTGGGACTGGCAAATCACCCGCAGGTTGTGGCGGCTTTCAAGCGGGCTGCTGATCAGTTTGGTGTTGGCAGCGGTGCATCGCATCTGGTGTGTGGTCACAGTCATTATCACCATGCGCTTGAAGAGCAGCTGGCAGCATTTTGTGGTCGCCCGCGTGCATTGTTATTTTCCACCGGCTATATGGCTAACCTGGCGGTGATTCAGGCGTTGGTGGGCAAGGGCGATGCGGTATTTGAAGACCGCCTTAACCATGCCTCTTTGATTGATGGCGGTCTGGCTAGTGGTGCTCGGTTTCGTCGTTATCGCCATGCGGATGCGGACAGTCTGACCTCGCAACTGGCGTCGGTTACAACGGGTCGCAAGCTGGTTGTTACCGACGGTGTTTTCAGCATGGATGGAGATATTGCCCCGCTGTCGCAACTGGCAGCGGTGTGTGATCAGCATCGGGCTTGGCTAATGGTGGATGACGCCCATGGCTTTGGTGTGCTTGGGAGCCAGGGCGGCGGCTGTGTTGCAGCGCAAAATATCCAACAGCAGGTGCCGGTTTTAATGGGAACCTTGGGGAAATCCTTTGGCACCTTTGGTGCTTTTGTGGCAGGCAGCGATGAATTAATCGAAACCCTGATTCAGTTTGCTCGCCCGTACATTTATACCACTGCGTTGCCGCCTGCAGTGGCAGCGGCAACATTGGCCAGTCTTGAGCGCGTGCAGCAGGACCATTTTCGTCGCGAAAAACTCGATATGCTCATTGCCCGGTTTCGTCAGGGGGCAGAACAAAAAGGCTTTAAGCTTATGCCGTCCAGCACCCCTATTCAGCCTCTGCTGATTGGTGAGGATGAGCAGGCTCTCCGGTTAAGCCAGCAATTACGCGAGAAAGGGTTTTTGATTAGTGCTATTCGCCCGCCAACGGTCCCCGAGGGCACAGCAAGGTTACGCATCACCCTGAGCGCGGCTCACGAAACAGAAGATATCGATCGATTGATAGAGGCCTTGTAGTAGCCTGCGGGCGGGCTACTACAAGGAGATTATTGTGGAGGAAAGGCGTGGCATCGTTGGTGCTTTTTCATAATTGTTATCGTTGCACCGGTCCTGCCGGGGATAATGCAGAAGATCTTGTGTTGCTGCATGGCTGGGGTTTGCACTCGATCGTCTGGGACGATGTGATGCCGGATTTGTTACAGCATTTTCGCGTCACCGTGATTGATCTTCCCGGCATGGGACAGAGCCCGATGCCGGCGGGTGAGTATGATCTGGCTTATCTTGTCGATCAGGTGGGAGCCATTCTTCCAAGCCGCTGTCACCTGTTGGGTTGGTCGTTGGGCGGACTGATTGCGATGCAGCTTGCTGCAACACGTCCTGCTCAGGTGATATCGCTGACAACTGTAGCGACGACACCGCGTTTTGTGGAAGCCGAAGGATGGCCCGGCGTTTCGTCACAATTGTTTGAGCGTTTTCAGGAAGTATTTGATGAAGATGCAGAAGGCACCTTGATCCGCTTTCTTGCTCTGAACTGTAAAGACGCCAGCACCGTCAAAGACGATGTCCGCAAGCTCAAGGAAATTCTGTATTTTTGCGGGCTTCCAGCACCCAGGGCTTTGCGAGGTGGGTTGCATGTGCTTCGCGACACGGATCTGCGAGCAACGCTGGCTACGCTTGCCCAGCCGGTGTTGATGCTGTTTGGTGGGAATGACAATATTGTGCCCGCGGCGGTGATGGCGACACTTCCGCCATGGCCTGCTCCGCTGAGGCTATCCATTGCAGAGCAAACGAGCTGAATACCATATCCTGGGACGCATCCGCCAACGGCAACCGGC
>PGZG01000027.1 GCA_002840115.1 Gammaproteobacteria bacterium HGW-Gammaproteobacteria-14
ACTCCGCACCCTGCCCCAACAAATCCAGAGCCGGTGTACCCAGGTTCCCCCCCGCAAGGGCACGACGTCCCGCAGCACGCGCAACCTCACCAAGCAAAGCCGTCACTGTGCTTTTCGCATTGGAACCGGTAATAGCCGCTACTGGCTCACTGGCAGCACGGGCAAACAATTCAATATCGCCAATAATTTCTTTACCGGCAGCTGCCTGACGAGCAATTTCCGGAGTTGCCACAGCAATCCCCGGACTGACAATAATACGACGGGCTTCATTCAACCAATCTTCTCGCCAACCACCAGTATGTAATTGCACACCAGGATACTCTTTGCTGGCATCACCGAGGCCCGGTGGCTCCGTACGTGTATCAAGCGCCCGCACCGGCTCATTCTGGGCAACAAGGTACCGCAGGCAGGATTGCCCGGTAATACCTAACCCAATAATCAGATCGAACGGTGCTCTCACACTTTCTTCCTCAGCGAATTTTCAAAGTAGCAAGGCCAATCAGTACCAGAATCACAGTGATGATCCAGAAGCGGACAATGATTTTTGGCTCTGGCCAGCCCTTCAGTTCAAAATGATGATGAATCGGTGCCATTCGAAAAATTCGTCGACCCGTGAGTTTGAATGAAGCCACCTGCAACATCACCGATACCGTTTCCATCACAAACACGCCGCCCATAATGAAAAGCACTATTTCCTGACGAACAATCACAGCCATCACACCCAGCATTGCACCCAATGCCAAAGCGCCGACATCACCCATAAATACCTGCGCCGGGTAGGTGTTAAACCAGAGAAAACCAAGCCCGGCGCCACACAGCGCTGCCACCATTACCACCAGCTCACCAGAACCAGCGATATAAGGAATATGGAGATAGTTAGCGAACTGGGCATGACCAGTGGCATAGGCAAAAACACCCAAAGCACCAGCCACCAAAACCGTCGGCATAATGGCAAGGCCATCCAGGCCATCGGTAAGGTTGACCGCGTTGCTAGTTCCGTTAATCACAAAATAGGTAAGTACGATATAGAAGACACCAAGGTTAATAGCGACATCTTTAAAGAATGGCACAATTAATTGGGTTTCTGCCGGAGTCTGCGCGGTAAAGTACAAAGCGCAAGCCGCCGCTAATGCTGCTATCGACTGCCAGAGATATTTCCACCGGGCAGGCAATCCGCGTGGATTTTTTTCCACGACCTTACGCCAATCATCAACCCAGCCAATAGCCCCGAACGCGAGCAGAACACCTAGCGTAATCCAGACAAAGCGGTTATCCAGGTCTGCCCAGAGCAACGTTGAGGAAGCGATGGCAATAAGAATCAAAGCGCCACCCATAGTGGGCGTACCCGCTTTCGAAAGATGACTTTTCGGACCATCATCGCGAATCGCCTGACCCACCTGGTAATGCTTCAGCTTGGCAATCATTAGTGGACCAACAAAAAATGCAATAAATAGCGCTGTCAGGACGCTAAAAATTGCCCGCAAGGTAATGTACTGAAGCACCAGAAATCCGGTGTGGTACTGGGCAAGATATTCCGCCAGCCAAAGCAGCATTAGTGTATCTCCCCCGTTACCTGCAAAATATTAACCACCTTTTCCATGCCTGCACTGCGGGAACCTTTCACCAGCACGGTTCCACTACGCTCAAGAACATTCTCAGCCAGTGCCGCAGCAGCATCATGACTAGCAGCAACAATAGCGCCCGCGCCGAACGCCCGTGCCGCATGGGCGGCCTGCTCTCCCACTGCAACCAATGCCTCAACACCCGCGGAAGCTGCATAACGACCCAGCTGTTGATGAATATCAACACTGCTATCACCCAGTTCTGCCAGGTCACCCAGCACCAACATTCGTGGCGCCGCTCGCTCCGCCAGCCAGTCAATCGCCGCTCGAACAGAGCCAGGATTCGCGTTGTAACTATCGTCCATCAACATGCCCTGACCACAAACCTGCAGGTTCATACGTCCTTTGACTGGCTGCAAATACTCCAAACGAGATAGTGCTTCGGTCATTGAAACACCCATGGCATTAACCGCAGCAATCGCCATCAGGGCATTGCTGACCTGATGGGCGCCAGGCAATGGAATATGCACTGACCAAGAGTCACCACCAGCAGACAAGACAAAATCCGTTGACTCTGGAGCAAGCGCAATATTCTTGGCCTGCCAGTCCGCAGACTCAGAAGAGCCGACCCATTGCACTAGCAAACCGGCCGACTTGGCGCGTTCGGCGAAGAAGTTGGCAAAGCTGTCATCGCCATTAATAACGGCCAGACTTCCCTCTGGCGCGGCAGCGAAAATTTCTGCTTTGGCATCAGCAATGCCCTGCATGGAGCCAAATCCTTCAAGATGTGCACCAGTCACATTAGTGACCATTACAACCTCTGGCTTCACCAACGAACCGGTCCAAGCGATCTCCCCCGGCGCACTAGCTCCTAGTTCGAAGACCCCATATTGATGTGCGGTATTGATTCCGAGCAGCGTCAAAGGCACGCCAATTTCGTTATTCAGATTTCCTTTTGTCGCATGAACTATTGCATGAGAGGCACTGGCAACTTCAGTGACGGCAGTTGCCATATTGGCAATCGGCGATAACATTCGAGCGATCATTTCCTTGACCGTGGTTTTACCGGCATTTCCGGTTACCGCAATGCGGCGTATGCTAAATTGATCCGCCCAGCCTGCGGCCAGAAAACCTAATGCCCGACGGCTATCGGGCACCACAATTTCTGCCACTTCAGTTTGCGTCGGGCGTTCCACCATTACAGCGCAGGCTCCAGCTGACACAGCCTGAGCAACGAACTCATGGCCATCAAAACGCTCTCCTCGTAACGCCACAAACAAATCACCCGGACGTATTTTTCGAGTATCTGTTGAAACGCTCAGGAACTCGCAATCACCACCGGACAGCGAGCCATTGCACCATTGAGTTGCCATGGAAAGCATCATGAGGTCCGCTCTCCACGTTCGACCAATGCCTGACGCGCCAGCATCACATCGTCCATAGGGAAGCGTTCGCCAGCCACTTCTTGCCAACGCTCATGCCCCTTGCCAGCAATCAAAACCACATCTTCTGCATTGGCTTGCATTACTGCATGACGCACTGCTGCAGGCCGGTCAACCAGCACCATGATGGCTTCTGCAACAGTTACTCCGGCCAGCATGTCGGCAATAATGGATTGTGCAGATTCAGAGCGGGGATTATCAGAAGTAAAAATGACATGATCGGCAAACTGCTCGGCACAGGCCGCCATCTGCGGTCTCTTGCCCACATCACGGTCACCGCCACAGCCCACAACACACCACACTTGGCCACTAAAATGATCCCGAATGCCACACAGGGCTTTTTCAAGGCCATCGGGAGTATGAGCATAATCAACCAGCACCGTAGGGCCGTTACCCAGACGCACCGGCTGCATTCGTCCAGGCACTGGCGTGATCGCTGATAGGGCACGCTCGTTACTACGAATATCAACACCCAATACCGCCAGCATTCCCGCGACCATCATCACATTGTCGAGGTTGAATTGGCCGTAAAGCGGAACCTGTACCCGCATGGATTGATCAACAACCTGAATATGCGCAACAAAACCATCCTGATTCGGCTCGAACACAGAGCAACGCACATCCGCATCAACACCAGCCACGCGCACACATC
This sequence comes from Gammaproteobacteria bacterium HGW-Gammaproteobacteria-14, assembly GCA_002840115.1. Taxonomy (GTDB): domain Bacteria; phylum Pseudomonadota; class Gammaproteobacteria; order Pseudomonadales; family Alcanivoracaceae; genus PGZG01. The sequence goes on from PGZG01000027.1 coordinate 3,657, forward strand.
GAATATTGCTAGTTAACCCATCTGCCAGCCGGCGCCCGTATGCGTCGCTGGTATTGATAACGGCGCTATCAACCCCATAGCTATTGAACAAGCGAGACTTGGCAACAAAATAACTATCCATGTCGCCGTGATAATCCAGATGATCACGACTCAGATTAGTAAAAGCCCCAACATTAATCGGTACACCAGCAAGACGGTCTTGTGTCAACGCATGGGAAGATACTTCCATGGATACATAGCGAGCGCCACGATCACGGAACGCAGCCAAAGACTCATGCAAGGTAAAGGTATCCGGCGTAGTCGCACCGAGGTCCGCATGGTAATCCTTAAAATAGGCCCCCAGAGTACCAAGCAAACCGCAAGGCATAGCGATGGCATTAAGTGCATCACGTAAAAACCAGGCAACACTACTCTTACCATTAGTACCCGTTACACCAAATATCGTCAGTGCCGTAGCAGGATTGCCATAAAAATGAGCCGCTAGCGCCACACTGCCAGCCTGCAGTTGCGGCACACCAATGACTGGCACTCCGCCCTGATCTGCCTCGGAAACCTGTTCTGCCTCAGCCAGCACAGCCACTGCACCAGCATGAATGGCGGCATCAATATAACGACGACCATCACTTTGCTGACCGGACAAGGCAATAAATACATCGCCCTCTTTCACTCGACGGCTATCCAGACTCAAGCCTTTTACCGTTAGCGCACCATGAGCTGCAGAAATAGGCAGTTCAGGCAACAATTGCTGCAGGGTCATCATGAGCGACCTCCAGCGGATGAACCGCCCGCCCAAACGCCCGGCGCATTATCCGGCGCAACATTCAAGGCCCGCAGCACGCCACCCATAACTCGGGAAAACACCGGAGCAGCCACTTCACCACCGTAGTAAGCCTTGCCAGCGGGATCATCAATCACAACCACCGTTACATAGCGCGGCTCACTTAACGGGCCGATACCAGCAAACAAGCTCATATAGCGGTCATCCGCATAGGCGCCATTAACGATTTTATGCACCGTGCCGGTTTTACCACCTACCGCATAACCTTCTACACGCGCTTGCCGTGCAGTGCCCTCTTCTCCCAGCACGGCACCGAGCAAGTTGCTTAAAATTGTTGCGGTTTCCTGTGAAATAACCCGCTCTCCCTGGGGCACCGAATCTACTCGCGTCAGCGATAACGGCAAACGAACACCGCCGTTGGCCACCACCGCATAAGCTTGCGCCAATTGAACGGCGGTTACCGATAAGCCATAGCCATAGGACAGGGTTGCCTGCTCAATATCACGCCAACGAGTACGAATTGGCAGCACCCCATCACTTTCACCCGGAAATGGAATTCCCGTTGCCCGACCAAGACCAAAACCATCCAGCAGTGTTTGCAAATACTGCGGTTCCATCTTTAGCGCCAACTGGGTTGTTGCGACGTTAGAGGAGCGACTAAAAGCGGTAGTAATATCAATCACACCATAGTTGCGGTGATCACGAATCGTTTTGCCAGCCACACGCATGGTGCCCGGGCGGGTATCAATAATCGTCCGCGGCGTTACCATTCCAGCTTCCAGTGCTGCCGCCATGGTCATGGTTTTAATGGTGGACCCTGGCTCAAAAACATCCGTCACCGAGCGATTACGCAACGCAGCTGCGGTCAAACCGGCGCGACTATTTGGGTTGTAACCGGGCTGATTCACCATGGCCAGAATTTCACCGGTCCATGCATCCATTACCACCACGGAGCCACCAGTGGCATGATGTCGGTTCACCGCTGTCAGAAGCTCGCGATAGGCAAGGTACTGCAAACGCAGATCAATGCTCAGACGAACATTGCCCCCCGGTCTTGCGGCATCAATAATTTCGATATCCTGAATCACACGGCCCAATAGATCGCGTACGACTCTTTTGCGACCCGAATGACCACGCAACTGCTCCTCAAAAGAAAGCTCAATGCCTTCCTGGCCCACATCGTCAATATTGGTAAATCCCACCAGATGGCTAGCCACTTCCGCTGCCGGATAGTAACGACGATATTCCGTCAGCGAGTAAATACCGGGGATGCGTTTTTCCAGAACCTGCTGCGCCTGTTCCGGCGCCAGATGACGAGCGAGATACACAAACTCACGCTGGCCATTGGGTAAAATACGTTGCGCCAGTTGCTTGCTGTCCAGCACCGGATTGTTCTGCAATCGAGTCCAGCTTTCCCGAGATTCCAGCGCTTCACGGGGGTTTGCCCATAGAGTCGTCACCGGCGTACTCACCGCTAATGGCCGGTCTTCCCGATCGGTAATCACGCCACGATGGGCCGCCAGTGGCTCAATGCGCAGATTTCGCATATCCCCCTGACGAGCTAAAAACTCATGCTGATAAATATGCAGGTCGTAAGCGCGCCACAACACACAGACCGCCAGCACGCCCCAGGCTGCCATCATAAAACGATAGCGGCGACGCAAGGATGCACTGTTGTCTGGCTTGCGGTTTCTCACGGGCGCACCATCACTTGCTGCCCCGACTCCGGCAGCGCCATGGATAATCGTGAACGGGCAAGACTTTCCACCCGGGCATAGGCGCCCCAGGTGCTATGCTCCAGCAACAACTGACTCCACTCGGTATGCAGCCGGTTATGCTCCGCCTGCAACCGCTGAACATCATTAGTCAACCGACGGGATTCGTGAACACTCCAGCTCACCGCCATCGCCGAAACGATTAACGCGGCACACATCATGATGTCCACCCATGGCGACAGCTTCATTCGCTTAGCCTCTCGGCCACACGCAGCACCGCACTGCGCGCGCGCGGATTACGGCGTACTTCTGCTTCACCGGCATGATGCGCCTTACCCAGCGGCTGTAACCGCGGCGCGGGCATTTCAAAAGGTACGCCACGGGGACGGGGAGCTCGACCAGACTCATCACGAATTAACTGCTTAACAATGCGGTCTTCCAAGGAGTGAAAACTGATCACTGCCAACCGGCCGCCCGGCATTAAAAGGCTCACTCCCTGAGCCAACAGATTTTCCAGCGCCGCCAGCTCCTGATTAATAAAAATCCGGATTGCCTGAAAGCTTCGTGTCGCTGGATGCTTGCCTGGCTCACCACGGCCCAGAGCTCGCTCAATCAGTGCCGCCAGCTCCACAGTGCGAGTTAAGGGTTGCTGCTCGCGGGTTTCACAAATCATGCGAGCGATACGGCGGGATTTTTTCTCTTCACCAAACCTGTACAGCACATCGGCAATATCTTTTTCGCTGGCACGGGCAAGCCACTGCGCTGCGCTTTCACCTGCCTGCGGGTTCATCCGCATATCCAGCGGGCCATCTCGCAAAAAACTAAAGCCGCGCTCAGCATCATCCAGTTGCGGTGACGACACTCCAAGATCCATTAACAAACCGCTCAAGGGACGACCTTCTTGCGCAACAATGGTATTCAGACAATCAAAACGAGCAGCAACAATGCGAAAGCGGGCATCTGCCCGCTCCAATTGTTCGCCGATGGCCACCGCCTCCGGGTCCTGGTCAATGCCCACCAGGCGGGCATCCGGCCCCAACGCGCTCAACAACGCGCGACTATGTCCGCCCCTCCCGAAGGTGGCGTCGACATAAAAGCCGTCTGCGCGAGTTGGCAACATTTCCAGCACCTCATCCAGCATTACTGGCTGGTGTTCAAACTGCTCTGCGGTAGCCATCAGCGACCTCAGAACTGCAGCGACTTGATGCTGTCGGGCAACTCGCCAGACAGATCTTGTGTACTGTTATGCGTTGTCCAGGCATCTTCCGCCCAGATTTCAAAACGACGCAGCACCCCGACCAACATGACCTTGCGGTCCAGCGCTACCAGAGTGCGTAATTCAGCGGGAAGCAGAATCCGGCCACTGCCATCAAGCTCCATATCCACTGCCTGCCCGAGAAAGCGTCGCTTGAGCTGACGCACTGCGGGATCCGCATCACCAAGAGCTGCCACCTGCTCAGCAATCAGCTCCCATTCAGGCTCGGCATACAGGGCAAGACAGGGATCAAACGGGTATTGAGTGAGCACAACGCGTCCGCCACAAGAAACTGTCAGTTTCTCGCGGTACTTGGCAGGTATGGCCAAACGGCCCTTCGCGTCGAGGCTAAGGGCTTGGCGCCCGGTAAACATGCTCTTCCCCTTAAAACCCGATTCCTTCGGAAAATGACAAATCTATGCCACTTTCACCCACTTCTTCCCACTTTTCTCCACCAAGCGACACTCTAGGGCCTGTGTGAACAGCAAGTCAAGCCTGACGAGAGCGCAGACATTGGGAAAAAACCCATTAAAAACAGTTAATTAGAGGAAATGATGGCATCAGGAAGCAGGCGGGAGAAGGGTTAGCGAAAGGATCTATTGAGAGGAATCAGAGGGGTGCGATGCGCTCCTAATAAAGCACTTTAACTTCTAGATAATTTAGGAATATCAAAAATATTTACGAATGCATTTAGAAATAAAGGCCGCCTCCCGGTCAGGAAGCGGCCTTTATTGCGTCGTTCAGGGGGCCGGCCGATAAGCCGGGTTCTGTCGTGGACAGTCATTCATCTGGGACCTGCGTCGCCACAGGCCTCTAGCGACCTACCCGGTTCCAGCGCGGGCCACGCCATAGGAACCCTATTTGGTCTTGCTCCGGGTGGGGTTTACCCTGCCACTCCTGTTACCAGAAGCGCGGTGCGCTCTTACCGCACCTTTTCACCCTTACCTGTGCCCTTTCCGAAGAAAGAAGCCATCGGCGGTATATTCTCTGCGGCACTTTCCGTAGCCACACCGTCACCAGTGTGGCCCCCAGGCGTTACCTGGCACCCTGCCCTGTGGAGCCCGGACTTTCCTCCAGCGGCCACTCTTCAAAAAAGAATAGCCGCCAGCGACTGTCTGGCCGGCCCGGGCGCAGTGTAGCCGGATGCCGACAGCATCAACAGCATAATCCTGCCGATTTTTCCCTGACCACTGTGCGAGATCAAAGCTCCTCGAGCCATCCATACAACTCGTTTTTACGACGACCGGTCCAGGCCGCCAGCACTTTTGCAGCCCGTGATGCTGGCAGTTCCGCCAACAGCAGTCGTGCTAACCGCGCCAACTCCGCATCATCAACAATGCGTTCCGGTGCCGCCGCCACTAACAGCACGATTTCACCACGTTGCTGGTTACTGTCCGTCGCCACCCGTTCGCGAATATCCGCAATGGACCCCGCCAACACCGTTTCAAAATGCTTGGTCAGCTCCCGACATAACACCACTTCCCGCTGCGGCTCTACCACCGCCAGCAACTCATCAAGCAGAGTCAAAATGCGATGCGGAGCTTCATACACCGCCGTAGTTGAAGCGCTTTCGGCAATGCGCCGTATCGCCTGCGACCGACCGGAACCCTTAACCGGGAGGAACCCTTCAAACACGAAACGGTCTGTGGGTAACCCGGCAACTGCCAGTGCTGCGAGCACGGCGCTGGCACCAGGCACCGGCACAACGCGAATGCCGGCCTGCTGACAGGCGCGCACCAGCCGATAACCAGGGTCGCTGACCAGCGGCGTACCGGCATCGGACACTAGCGCAAAACTCTCGCCGGACTGTAGGCGAGCAACGAGCTGAGGGGTGCGTTCTTGCTCATTATGATCGTGGTAACTCAGCAGCGGGCGCTGAATGCCGAGTTCATCCAGCAAACGCTGGGTATGGCGAGTATCCTCTGCAGCAATAGCATCGACCGAGGCAAGCACCGACAATGCCCGCCGAGTAATGTCATCCAGATGACCAATGGGCGTACTGACAACATGAAGAACACCAGACATTTTCCAAACCCGGCACAGGCCGCAACAAACAGGGGCTGTTACAATAGCGCCTTACTCGCCGCAAAACGACTCCGGATCATCATGCCTGACTTCGTATTACGCTCCGCTCTGCTGCTGTTTGCCTTGCTGATCACTGCCTGTGCCCAGCGCCCCATGGCTCCTTCCGATGCACTGCCCGCCAGCGTACGCAGCGCCCCGGCTCTGCCAGAAGAGGCCTTGCGCCAGATCTCCTCAGCCCCCGCTAACGAGCGTGCCGAACTAACGCTTCTCTGGGCCGCCGACTACATTGCCGTCGGGCGACTCGACGCCGCTGATAAATTGTTAACCACGCTTGATGGACAACCATTGGCAGCCTCGCAAACTGTTCGTCGCGGACTACTTCAGGCGCAGCTGCACCTTGCTGCTCAGGATGCCGACAGCGCGGTTGACGTATTGAATGAGCGCCGTCTGATCACCGCATTAGCGGACACCCCGGTCAGCCTGCAAAGCCGCATTGGCTTGCTACGTGCTGACGCCTTAACACTGCGCGGCGACCTGCTGCCGAGCTTGCAAGAAAGAGTCAGCGTGGATCATCTACTGGACGGCGAAGCCCGCAAATACAATCGCTCCATGATCTGGACTCAATTAATGATGGTGCCCTCCATGGAGTTGCTGGATGCAGAGCGTCGCACCAACGACAGCACACTAGCGGGCTGGCTGGAACTGGCTCGCCTCTACCGCGACCCGTTAAGCGACATTGATACTCAGTTGCGCAATCTTGATGACTGGCAGCGCCGTCAGCCACGCCATCCCGCCGCCAGCGACACGCCTGACATGATTCAGGCGCTGCGGCTGGCCGTACGCGACCGGCCCACCTCTATTGCCATTTTGCTGCCGGAAAGCGGCCCCTTGGCGGCACCTGCGGATGCCATTCGTGATGGTCTGCTGGCAAGCTACTACAGCGCCCAGACCCAAGGACACCCCGTACCAGAACTGCACTTTATCGACACCACCAACGGCGACATTATCGCCCTGTACAATCAAGCGCTGGCGCACAACCCCGGCCTGATTATCGGCCCACTGGATCGCGAGCAGGTGAGTATTCTCGCCGCTATCGCCGACCTCCCTGTCACCACACTGGCGCTGAACTACATTGATGGCCAAAGCGCCGGCGGACGCCTGTATCAATTTGGTCTGGCACCGGAAGATGAAGCCCGCCAGGCAGCGGAACAGGCCATCACAGAAGGCCTGACACTGGCCGCCGTTATGTACCCCCGCGATAACAGCGGCTGGGGACTGCGCGTCGCCACAGCATTTATAGATCGCTTTCAGTCCCTCGGCGGCACCGTCACCACCTCATCCGCCTATGCCACCGATGCCTCTGCAGATACCCGAGCCATGCTGGCGATTGGTCAAAGCGAAAACCGCGCCCGACAGTTACGCCGTCACAGCTCACTCGCTATCGAGTTCGAACCGAGGCGCAGGCAGGATATTGACGTGGTTTTTCTGGTCGGCAACCCGGCCCAAGCTCGGCAGCTAAAACCTGCGCTGAACTTCCATTACGCAAGCAACCTGCCGGTATTCGCCACCTCCCATATTTATTCTGGCGCGGTCACACCGGATCGCGATAACGATCTTAATGGCGTTCGCTTTGTTGATATTCCCTGGTTGTTAGAAAGTGGTTCGCCCCTGCACACGCAAACTGCAGAAGTTTGGCCCGACGGGCACGGACGTTATGAACGGCTTTTTGCCATGGGCATTGATGCCTACCGACTGCATGCCCGACTACTGATGCTTGATACCGTGCCGGACAGCTTTCTGCCTGGTGTGACCGGGCAGCTAAGCGTTAGCGATAATCGAGTGCTCACTCGACGCCTGAGCTGGGCCTGGTTCCGCCAGGGTCGAGCGCAACGAATTCCGGTAGTGGCCGGCAGTCATCAGGGAGCAGACCATGGACGTTCTGCCACGATCGTGGCGCCGCCAACGCGGTGATCAAGCCGAACAAGCGGCCAGCCAATGGCTGCAGCAACAAGGCTTGCAACTGATTGAGCGCAACTGGCGCTGTCGCCTTGGTGAGATTGATCTGATTATGCGCGACGATCAGATACTGGTGTTTGTGGAAGTACGTTACCGGGGTCAGCGCTCCCATGGCGGCGCGGCGGCCTCGGTAGACACCCACAAACAACGTCGACTGATCGCCGCAGCACGCTATTACCTCGGCCGCTATCCCTATCAGGCCCAAGGACCATGCCGATTCGATGTGCTGGCCATGGAGCCCGGTAGAGGCCGAAACGATGATGACGGAGAGCCCGACGTACAGTGGATTCAGAATGCGTTTTACGGTGAGTAACCGAAAGCCCGGTCATCATGTTGAATATGATGCGCTTGATAAGCGTTTTGATAGCAATAGCTGACCACTAAATTTAACCGATACGTTTAACCCGCAAGTTAAACCGGCGAGGCCCACCGATGACCCTGAGCGACATTCGCGAGATATTTGCCCACAACATTGAAGCCAGCATGAAGGCGGCAGAATCTCTACCGGAGCCCATTCTCATGGGTGGTCAACGCCTGCTGGCGTCGCTACTGGAGGGTGGACGGATTCTCTGTATCGGCGATGTCGCTACTAACGGGCTGGCCGGTTATCTCTGCTCACGCCTGCTCAGTCCGTTTGACCGGGAGCGGCCACCATTACCGGCACTGGCTATTGGCAGCGACCTCATCGCCCAGAATGTTGGCATCCCCGGGCAGCGAGAAAATGACCGTTACAGTCGGCCGGTGCGAGCACTGGGACAAGCCGGTGATACCCTGGTAGTACTGTCCGGCCTACTCGAAGATCCGGCACGACTGGAAGCCATTCGCGCTGCCCATGATCGAGACATGCCCGTATTGCTGATATGCCCTGAAAGCCACCACCAAGAGCTGGCGTTGCTGAACAACCATGATGTTACGATCCCCATTCCGTCAGATAATCCGGCGCGACTTATGGAAATCCAGCTTCTGATTATTCACGCACTGTGTGACCATATCGATCAGCAACTCTTTGGAGAATAACGTTGAACAACCGTTTTCGGCTGCCCTGTGTACTGACCCTGTTAATGCTATTGAACGGCTGTGCCACCCTGATGGCGCCAATGTCCAGCGAACCTGTCGATCGCAACCTGGGCAAACGCACCTTCGGTGCTGTTATTGAAGATCAAGCCATCGAAACCAAAACCCGCGTCAACCTGAAGCGAGCCGGAGCGCCACTCTCCGAGCAGCGTATTATTGTGGTGAGCTTTAATGGCCATGTATTACTCGCAGGTCAGGTACGTTCTGAGGCCATGAAAAAACAGGCCGAAGAAATCACCAGCGCGATCCGGCATGTGGATCAGATACACAACGAATTGAGCGTTGTCGGCGCAGGCTCAACGCTGGCCCGCATCAACGACGCCTGGTTGACCAGCAAGATCAAAACCCGACTAATGTTTAGCGAAGCACCGGCGCGGCGCACCAAGGTGGTCACGGAAAACGGCGTCGTCTATTTAATGGGGTTATTAACTCGCAGCGAGGCCGACAGTGCTGTTGCGCAGGCGCAAAAAACCTATGGTGTACAAAAGATCGTTAAAATCATTGAGTACATCGACTAGAGAAATGCATTCGAAAGATCGATTAGAAAAAAGCATCCTCGCCTAGAAAACAATCAGCCCTAATAAACAGGGCTGATTCGGCGGTAATCCAGAACTAATTCCAGAACGACAACAACATTACTTGACGATACGCAGAGAGGGGCGCCCCTCGTCGGTCGGCACACGATCCGGCTCCGGCGGCGGCATTTCATCGGGACTAAATGCCATACCCTGACCATTCTCCCGAGCGTAGATAGCCAGCACGGCACCCACTGGCACCACCAGATTTCGAGGAATACCACCAAAGCGGGCCGAGAAGATAATCTCTTCATTACCGGCAACCAGCCCCTGCACGGCCTTCGGCGCCAGATTCAGCACCACCTGACCGTTTTCCACGAATTCCTGAGGCACTTCTGTGCCCGGATAACCGGCATCCACCAGCAAATGCGGCGTCAGGCCGTTATCACAAATCCAGTCATAGATCGCCCGTATCAAATACGGGCGATTAGGGCTCATATCAGACATCGGCAATCATCACATCAGGCTGCGGATTTCCCGCTCCTTATCCGACAAGCTGGCCTGAAAACCATCACGATCAAACATGCGCTCAGCGTAATCAAAAATCGGCTTGCACTGCTTCGCAGGCAGATCCAGACCCAGCACCGGCAAACGCCACAGGATTGGCGCCAGAGCGCAATCCACCAGCGTAAACTCCTCGTTCATAAAAAACGGCTTGTCGAGGAATATCGGCGCCACTGCCGTCAGGTTCTCACGCAGCTCCTTGCGATACTTGGCCAACACTGATTCTTTTTCTTCGCCTCGCAGAATCACGTCCACGTGGCCACACCAGTCACGCTCGATGCGATGAATGAGCTGGCGGCTGGTAGCACGGGCCACCGGGTATACCGGCAACAATGGCGGGTGCGGAAAACGC
>PGZG01000257.1 GCA_002840115.1 Gammaproteobacteria bacterium HGW-Gammaproteobacteria-14
TGGCGGTTCGTGAAACCGTGGAGAGTAAGGAGCGGAGCTTATGCTGCTTGAGGCACAGTGTATGCCTTGAGCTTGTCAGCAAAATCCTGCAGGGCTTGAATGCCTGAGGCCTCTGCTTCACTGCACCATTCACGTAACGCCTCGAGCATTTCCTGAGAACTTTGACTGGTCCGTGACCAGATTTCCTGAAGCTTCAGGCGGTGCTGGTAGATGGCGGCGAGGGTTTCATGTTCCTCTATTAAGCGCTGCAGCTTTTCTCGGCCGTGGGGGCTGATAATGCTTTCCTCTCGGTGTAGCAGGGCGCTGGCGCGACGAAAGAAGCTGCTGGTTGCTGCGCTGGCCCGTGCCTTTTCTTCGTTGAGAACCGGAACGATCACTTCGCGGCGGTACCGTGCCATTACCTGAAACCGGTTTTGAATCAGGGCTCTTACCGTATCCAGATCAATGTTGGTTTTGTTTTCGGCAAACACCGGGCGTGGCGGGACCTTGTTAACGCGGGCAAGACGGAAAAAACTGAATACTTGGATCCAGGCCCAGCCCGCATCGAACTCGAAACGACGGACTGACAGTTTGGCCGAGTTCGGGTAGGTATGGTGATTGTTATGTAGCTCTTCGCCGCCAATCAAGATGCCCCAAGGGACAATATTTCGGGAGGCATCCCGGCATTCGAAGTTGCGATAGCCCCAGTAATGGCCAATGCCATTGATGACGCCGGCGGCAAACAGTGGGATCCACACCATCTGTACTGCCCAGATGGTAATGCCAATAGGACCAAAGCAAACCAGGTTAATGGCACCCATCAGGGCGATTCCGAGATTGGGGTGGCGGCTATAAATATTGCGCTCAACCCAGTCCTCCGGAGTGCCAGCACCGAACCGGTCAAGGGTTTCCTGATTTTTGGCCTCATGCTGATACAGCTCAGCGCCTTCGCGCAGTACCTTTTGAATGCCGAGCACCACCGGACTGTGGGGATCGTTTTCGGTTTCGCAAAACGCATGATGTTTGCGATGAATGGCGGTCCACTGTTTGGTATTGGTGGCGGTGGTCAGCCATAACCAGAAACGGAAGAAATGGGCCAGCGCTGGATGCAGGTCCAGTGCCCGGTGGGCAGAGTGCCGGTGTAGATAGACAGTGACGCTGACAATGGTCACATGGGTCAACGCCAGGATAATTAGAACTACCTGCCAGGCGGACGGGGAAAACAAACCATTTATGCTCATTACATCGGTATCCATGAACAGGGAATAAAAGAACAAGGAAAAAGAAATTTCGGTCAGTCTCTGTATCTTTCGCATTGTAGCCGCCTGCAAGCCCTGTGGCACAGGGCCAATCAAGACAGTTTTCCGGCGCTAGCGCCAACGACACATGAAGGAATGGTTCCGGCAAAGGGAGGGGCGAGATTAGTATGGTTGCGTCAATAGGGTCTGTGGTATGACGCTAGCTGAGCCGGCCTTTGCCCTGATAGAGCATGGCTTCTGAAGAAAGGTTTTTCTGATCTGGATGGTTTATGCCCGAATTGCCTGAGGTGGAAACGACCTGCCGAGGAGTTGCGCCCTTTCTGGAGGGGCAAACTATCGTCCGTTTGCGAGTACGTCAGCCCCTGTTGCGCTGGCCGGTGCCTGCCGCGTTGACGCGGCTGCGTGATGCTTCAGTGCTGGCGGTGCGTCGGCGTGCCAAATTTATGCTCATTGATACTGATCAAGGGCAGATTCTGGTTCATCTGGGAATGTCCGGCAGTCTGCGGGTGCTGGCGAATGATGCGCCTCCGGGTAAGCATGATCATGTGGACTGGCTGTTGGATTCCGGCCGGGTTTTGCGGCTAAACGATCCGCGCCGTTTCGGCGCCGTGTTGTGGAGCAAGACCCCGGACAGTCACCCTTTGCTGGCCCACTTGGGCCCGGAACCTCTGGGGCCGGACTTTTCCGGAGATGGGCTGGCTCGCCGAGCTGCCGGGCGGCGCCAGTCGGTAAAGAGCTTTATTATGGATAACCGCACGGTGGTGGGGGTTGGTAATATCTATGCGCAGGAAAGCCTGTTTATGGCGG
>PGZG01000028.1 GCA_002840115.1 Gammaproteobacteria bacterium HGW-Gammaproteobacteria-14
GCTTACCCGGCACAGATGTCCGGTGATGCGGTATGGACTGCGGTGGATAATTTCTCCGGGGCAACGGCACTGTCTCTGGCCGCTGAAGGGCAGATTGATTACAGCGCAGGGCTGACGGGCGTTGCCTATTCTAATGGCATGGTCGATTTGACCTGGATGCAAACAGCGTTGGGAGGCATTCAGGGCTCTATTGGCGAAACCTCTACATTGGCAATCGCCATCGGCGCTGCCATTCTGTTGATTACGCGCATTGCCAGCTGGCGAATCATGGTCGGCGTATTCCTTGGCATGTTAGCTATGTCGGCATTGTTTAATGCGGTTGGCAGCCCGACTAACCCGATGTTTGCTATGCCCTGGTATTGGCACCTGACCATCGGTGGTTTTGCGTTTGGTATGGTTTTCATGGCCACCGATCCGGTGTCCGCATCAATGACCAATACTGGAAAGTTTGTTTTCGGGGCGCTGATCGGGGTAATGACCGTACTGATCCGGGTCATTAACCCGGCATTCCCGGAAGGCATCATGCTGGCGATTCTTTTCTCTAACTTGTGTGCGCCCATGATTGATTACTTTGTGGTGCAGGCGAATGTGCGTCGTCGCCTGCGTCGTACGGGAGGGGTCGCCTAATGGCTATTAATAAAGATTCTGTTGGTGGAACCCTGCTGGTTGCTTTTCTGGTGTGCGTGGTTTGCGCAATCGTTGTTGCTACAGCGGCCGTAGGCTTACGGCCACTGCAGGATGAAAACCGCGTATTGGATATGCGCATGAACGTCCTTCAGGCGGCGGGCCTTTATGAGCCGGGTATGGATGTGAACGCTGCATTTGAGCGTATTCAGCGTCGTTTTGTGGATCTTGATACCGGTGAGTTTGTGGAGATGCCGGAAAGTTACGATCAGCGTCGTGCTGCGCGTGATCCGGCAACCAGTTCGCGGCTGGCTTCCTCCGAGGATATCGCCTCGATTCGCAATCGTCCTGATGTTGCCGAGGTGTATTTGTCGGTGAGTGATGATGGTGATGTTCAGGTCATTATCCTGCCGGTAAGCGGTTATGGCCTGTGGTCTACGCTACACGGTTTTCTGGCATTAGGGTCAGACGTCAACACGGTGGTTGGTTTGGGCTTTTATGAGCATGCGGAAACGCCAGGGCTTGGCGGGGAAATTGATAACCCTCGCTGGAAGGGGATATGGCCTGGTAAGGAGCTGTATAACGACAGTGGTGACCTTGCCATTGAAGTGCTTAAAGGAACTGTGGACTCAGGTGCAGCCAGTGCGAAGCATCAGATTGATGGTCTGGCAGGCGCTACCCTGACCACCAAAGGTGTGGATAACCTGATTCAGTTCTGGCTCGGTAGTAAAGGTTTTGGTCCGTTTCTGGAGCGTCTGCGTTCGGCATCTACTAACTCAGTGGATGACAGCGAAGACGATGAATTCACCGTGTCGGTTGTGAACTAAAGGAGAACGACAATGGCAGAAGTCGCCAAGCCAAAAGATCTTTTGTTCAGGCCGATTCTGGACAATAACCCTATTGCGCTGCAGATTATTGGTATCTGTTCCGCGCTTGCGGTCACCACCAATCTCAATACCACGCTGACCATGTGTATTGCGTTAACGGTGGTGGTGACCTTTTCAAACCTGTTCGTTAGCCTGATTCGCAATCAGATTCCGGGCAGCATTCGTATTATTGTGCAGATGACCATTATTGCTTCACTGGTCATTGTGGTGGATCAGTTCTTGCGAGCCTATGCCTATGATGTGAGTAAGCAGCTCTCGGTCTTCGTGGGCCTGATTATTACCAACTGTATCGTGATGGGGCGTGCGGAAGCCTTTGCCATGAAGAATCCGCCGGTGCCTTCGTTGCTGGATGGTTTCGGTAACGGTCTGGGTTATAGCTTTGTGTTGTTGCTAGTCGGTTTCGCCCGCGAGCTGCTCGGTTCTGGCAGCCTGTTCGGTGTCACTATTATGGAAAAAGTGACGGAGGGTGGCTGGTACGTACCTAACGGCATGATGTTGTTGCCGCCTAGTGCTTTCTTCCTGATTGGCTTTTTGATCTGGGCAATCCGCGCGGCGAAGACCGAGCAGGTGGAAGAAGACCAGTTCAAAATTACCTCTAACTCACGCGTCAGCGACGCATTCTGACGGGGAGTGAGACATGTTTGAACATTATCTGAGTCTGTTTATCCGCGCGGTGTTTGTTGAAAACATGGCGTTGGCGTTCTTCCTGGGTATGTGTACCTTTATCGCTGTATCGAAAAAGGTGGAAACCTCTTTCGGTCTCGGTGTCGCCGTCATTGTCGTGCTGTTGATTACCGTGCCGGTGAACAACTTGATATTGCACAACTTGCTGAGTGAAGGTGCGTTGGCCTGGACTGGCGTTGAGGCTCTGCAGAAACTGGATTTGCGGTTTTTGGGCTTGCTGAGTTATATCGGCGTGATTGCCGCCATGGTGCAGATACTTGAGATGGTGCTGGATAAATATGTGCCAGCGCTCTACAACGCGCTGGGTATTTTCTTACCATTGATTACCGTGAACTGCGCTATTCTGGGTGCCTCCCTGTTCATGGTAGAGCGTGACTACTCCTTCACGGAGTCGGTGGTATACGGTGGTGGTGCTGGCGTCGGCTGGGCTCTGGCAATCGTGCTGTTAGCGGGTATCCGTGAAAAGCTCAAGTACAGTGATGTACCCGATGGTCTGAAAGGGCTGGGCATTACCTTTATCGTGGTGGGCCTGATGTCTCTCGGCTTTATGTCGTTCTCCGGCGTACAGCTGTAACCGAGGGAGTAGCGCTATGTTTAATTTCGAAATTGCATTCAGTGTGGTCATGTTTACTGGCGTCGTTCTGGCGCTGGTGCTGATCATTCTTGCTGCCCGTTCTAAGCTGGTTAGTACGGGCAGCGTTCATATTGATGTGAACGGCGATGCTGAAAAAAGTATTGATGTGGCCGCCGGTGACAAGCTACTGCAGACGCTGGCGACCAAGGGTATTTTCCTGTCCTCCGCCTGTGGTGGCGGTGGGACCTGTGCCCAGTGCAAGTGTAAGGTTCTGGAAGGTGGAGGTGATATTCTGCCTACCGAAGAGGGCCACTTTACCAAGCGTGAAATTCGAGATGGTTGGCGTTTATCCTGTCAGGTGGCGGTTAAGCAGGATATGAAGGTTGAGGTTCCGGAAGAATTTTTCGGTGTGAAGAAATGGGAATGTGAAGTTATCTCCAATGATAACGTCGCCACCTTTATCAAGGAGCTGGTGCTGAAGCTGCCGGAAGGTGAGGTGGTTGACTTCCGCGCAGGTGGTTATGTTCAGCTGGAGGCTCCTCCTTACGATATCTCTTTTAAAGATTTTGATATTGGTCCGGAATACCGTGCTGACTGGGAGCGTTTCAAGTTTTTTGACTTGAAAGCGAAAAACGAAGAGACCGTAATTCGCGCTTACTCCATGGCAAACTATCCGGATGAGCGCGGTCTGCTGAAGTTTAATATTCGTATTGCTACGCCACCTCCGGGACAGCCCAATATTCAGCCTGGCCTGATGAGTTCTTTTGTGTTTAACCTGAAGCCCGGTGACAAGATTACGGTATTCGGCCCGTTTGGTGAGTTTTTTGCCAAAGAGACCGAGGCCGAGATGGTGTTTGTCGGTGGTGGTGCAGGTATGGCACCGATGCGCTCACATATTTTTGATCAGCTCAAGCGACTTGGTTCCAAGCGCAAGATCAGCTTCTGGTATGGTGCTCGCTCTGTGCGTGAAACTTTCTACGCGGACGAGTACGACAAGCTGGCCGAAGAAAATGATAACTTTGAATGGCACCTGGCGCTTTCGGATCCCCAGCCGGAAGATAACTGGCAAGGTCTGACAGGGTTTATTCATAATGTGCTTTATGAGCAATACCTGAAAAACCATCCCGCCCCGGAAGATTGCGAGTTCTATATGTGTGGTCCGCCGATGATGAATGCGGCGGTCATCAAGATGCTGGAGGATCTGGGTGTCGAGCGTGAAAATATTTTGCTGGATGACTTCGGTGGTTAAGTTCGAACGCAGGAGAGCTGATGGAACAGCTCACCGCAGCAAACAGGGCCTTCGGGCCCTGTTTGCTGTCTATATGATGTTGATGTTGGCGGCGTGTGAGCAGCCCCAGAGAATGCATTTGATCAGTGGTGCCACCATGGGCACCACCTGGTCCGTTAAGGTGGTGGATTTGCCGCCTGGGGTGACTCTGGTGCTGCTGCGTCAGGATATCGAGTTGCTGCTGGAGTCGATTAATCGGCAGATGAGCACCTACCGCCCTGATTCTGATATCTCTCGCTTTAACAGTGCTGATACTGAAACCTGGCAAGTGGTGCCGCCGGATTTCTGGCGCGTGGCAACATACTCATTGATGTTGGCGTCGGATACCGACGGTGCTTTTGATCCGACGGTGGGCCCACTGGTGAATGCGTGGGGTTTTGGTCCTGAGTCATCCACGGAAGGCGGGCCGGATGCGGCAGCCCTGAAGGCGGCGCAGGCCCGTGTTGGTTGGCAGCGTGTGTTACGTAATGAGGCGGATCAGGCGTTGTTTCAGCCGGGTGATGTGTATCTTGATCTCTCTGCCACTGCAAAAGGCTATGCGGTGGATAAAGTGATGGAGCTATTGCTGGGTCGAGGTGTCAAAAACGCACTGGTAGAGATTGGCGGCGATCTGCGCGGTCATGGCGTCAGGCCGGATGGTCAGCCCTGGCGTATTGCGGTTGAGAAGCCGCTGCCGGGCGTGCGTGAGATTGCCCATGTGCTGAATGTGGGTGATGTTGCTGTGGCGACCTCGGGTGATTATCGCAACTATATTCCGGAAAGCGACGTTGCTGCAGGTGGCAAGCGCCGCTCTCACCTGATTGACCCGCGTCGCGGAGAGCCCGTCGAGCATGGTATTGTGTCTGTGACGGTGATTCATGAGCGCTGCCTGGAGGCGGATGGCCTGGCCACCGCGCTGTCCGTGCTTGACCCGGATGAGGGTATGGCCTACGCCGATAAGAGAAAGTTGGCGGTGCTGCTGATGGTCCAGACAGCAGCAGGGCTAGAGCAACGCATGACGCCGCAGTTTCAACAGTATTTGGCAGACCAGCCGTATTCGGCAGATTAGTGGTTTTGGTAGACCGGCAGTTTTGGCAAAAGAGGTGCGCTGATGTTTGAAACCATTCTTGCTTCTATTGTGGTGATGGGTCTGTTGATTGCGGCCATGGCGGTTGGTGTGATTTTCGCGAACAAGCCGATCAAGGGCTCCTGTGGCGGGTTGAACAATCTCGGCATGAAAGAGAACTGCGAAATTTGCGGTGGCCAGCCGAGCAAATGTGATGAGCAGGTTAAGGCGGCGGCTGGTAAACCGGTTCCCCAGGCCTACGACGCAAACAAGCGTACCTTCTGAACTCCGCAACCCCTCTTTTCCCGCATCGCGATGTGACTGCCGCTCCTGCTATGATCGTTGCATCATGGAGTCCAAGGAGCGGTGGTGTCCCTGCATAAGAAAAAAACCGGTTTGATTCTGTCCGGCGGTGGCGCCAGAGCGGCCTATCAGGTGGGTGTGCTGATGGCGATTGCTGATATGGTGCCACGGGGAACCCGCAACCCGTTCCCGGTGATTTGTGGTACCTCGGCAGGGGCCTTGAATGCAGCGGCACTATCGGCCAATGCGCACAACTATCGGATGGCGGTGAAGGGGCTGGAGCGGGTCTGGTCAAACATTACCGCAGAGCAGGTATACCGCACGGACCTCTACGCCTTTGTCCGCTCCCTGTTGCGTTGGGCTGTGAGCGGGGTGGTGTCCGGGAATACGCCCGTCAACAGCGCGTTGCTGGACAGTGCTCCGCTGAGCAAGCTGTTGAATCTTGTGATCAGCTTTGATCGCATTCAGCAGAGTCTGGATAACGGTGATCTGGACGCGTTGTCGATCAGTGCTACCAGCTATGCCAATGGGGAATCCATTGCCTTCTTTCAGGGGCGAGAAGAGTTACAGGGCTGGCAACGTGCCCGCCGCATCGGTCGCCCAGCTCGAATTCAGGCCCACCATTTACTGGCGTCTTCCGCGATTCCCATCCTGTTTCCCGCCGTTGAGGTGGAGGGGCGTTACTATGGTGATGGTGCCGTGCGGCAATTGGCGCCGATCAGTCCGGCATTACATCTGGGGGCGGAGCGGGTGCTGGTAATCGGGGTTTCCGGTAATACCAGTGCCAGCCATCAGCGGGAGGTGGCGGGTTATCCCTCGTTAGCGCAGGTGTTGGGGCATATTCTGAACAGTGTATTTGTGGATACTCTGGAAGGGGATGTGGAACGTCTTGAGCGGATTAATAAAACGATTACCGCCATTCCCGCCGAGCAAAGAGCGAAAAATGATATTCAATTACGTGAAGTTGACGTGTTGAAAATTTACCCATCTCAACCCATTGATGAGATTGCCGCCGGGCATATTCAGGAGCTGCCGAAAACCCTGCGCTTTTTCCTCCGAGGCTCCGGTGCCACTCGGTCCCCCGGGGCGGCGGCAGTGAGTTATTTGCTGTTTGAGCCGGGCTTTACCCGCAACCTGATCTCGCTGGGGTTTCGTGACGCCATGGAGCGCGAGGACGAGCTGCGTCAGTTCCTCAGTATTCCCTGAGCTGGTTTTCTGACGATTGCCTGATTATCCGAGGCTGCGGAAGTGGGCCTGAAATGCGGTGGGGAAGTCGGTAATGATGGAGTCCACACCCAGCGATACCAGCCGACTGGCTTCAGCCAGATCGTTCACTGTCCACACTGATACTCCCAGACCATGCTTGTTGGCCAGACGCATCAGGCTTTTGCTCACTAATCCGTAATGGCTGATTAACCAGCGGCATTCCAGTTCGCGGCAGGTTTGTATGGGTTTGCGATGACGATACTGGCAGACATAACCTCGACTGATGTCCGGCGCATGATGGCGCATTAGCCTGAGAAACTGACGATCCGAAGATGTCACCACAACACGGTGCTCAAGCTGTTGTTCCTGAATCATGCTCGCAAGTTTGGAGGCGGTACGCTTTAGCGGTGCCTTGCCGTCGGTTTTTACCTCGAACTGAAAACGCAGGTTGTCCGGGCACAGGTCAATGACTTCTTGCAGGGACGGTATCGGGCAGGGTGTTGGCCAGTGTGCGATGGCATGCCGGGCATCCAGTGCTTGCAAGGTGCTGAGTTTTTTGTGGTGGGCGGCGCCGCGCTGTCCTGTGGTACGGACCAGGTCCGGGTCGTGCAGTACAAATAACCCATCGTCGCTGGACAGCCGAACGTCAAGCTCAATCTCTGATACCCCCGCAATCACCGCGCGCTCAAAGCTGGGCAGGGTGTTTTCCGGTGCCTCTCCGCGGGCGCCTCGGTGGCCGACAATGGCTGGCAGCATGGGCTATCCTCATATTCTCTCAGGCGCGAGTATGCCGCTGTCAGTGCATCAGCGTCTATCTGTGATCAGGGTCAATACGGTACGTGATGAGTAATGGCAGGCTGAGCAAAACAGGGAGTCCAATGACCAGAATCGTGTTTCAAGCCCGCGGGCTAAGCAAAGTGTACGGAGATGGTGAGCTGGCCGTCCATGCCCTGCGTGGCGTGGATATGGAGCTGCACGCTGGCGAAATGGTGGTGCTGTTGGGTGCCTCCGGTTCGGGCAAGTCGACGCTGTTAAATATTCTGGGCGGGCTGGATAGCGCTTCCAGCGGCACAGTGCGCTATGGCGATATGGAGCTCAGTCAGGCATCAGAGCGACAGTTGACCCGTTACCGTCGCCATCATGTCGGCTTTGTTTTCCAGTTCTACAATTTAATTGCCAGTTTGACGGCGCTGGAAAATGTCGCCGTGGCCACCGAGATTTCCACCAATCCGATGGACCCGGCGGATGCTCTGGCATTAGTTGATCTGGGTAGTCGCGGCCATCATTTTCCCGCCGAACTATCCGGCGGTGAGCAGCAGCGGGTGGCGATTGCCCGCGCCATTGCCAAGCAACCGGCGGTGCTGTTGTGCGACGAACCCACCGGCGCGCTGGATTCCAAAACCGGGGTGCGGGTGCTGCAGGCGCTGGCCAAGGTCAATCAGGAGTTGGGCACAGCAACGGTGATCATTACCCATAATGCGGGTATCGCGGCAATGGCGGATCGGGTGATTACCCTGAGCGATGGCCGTATCAGTGAGGTGCGCCACAATCAAAGCCGGGTCGATCCGGCCGGGTTGAGCTGGTGAACTGGCTGTCGGTGCTGGATCGCAAGCTGCTGCGCGAGCTCTCCCATTTGCGCGGTCAGGTGCTGGCCATTGCTCTGGTGGTGGCTGGTGGCATTGCGGTGTGTGTGATGTCGCTGGTTAATTATGCGTCGCTGTCGGAAACCCGTAGTCATTACTATCGTCAGCATGGTTTTGCCGATGTGTTTGTTGATCTGACCCGTGCGCCGCGCCACCTGCTTGCTCAGGTGCGCGAACTGGACGGTGTGGCAAGCGCTGAGGTACGGGTACAGTCGTCATTGCGCTTGCAGCTGGACGGTTTTCCCGACCCGGTTAGTGGTCGGGTGTTGTCGTTGCCGGATCAGGGAGAGGCAGCGTTGCACCGTTTGTTTTTGCGCGCTGGTCGTTTGCCGGATGCCCGTCGCAGTGATGAGGTGGTGGTGATCGGCAGTTTTGCCGAGGCCCATAATCTGAAACCCGGTGATTCGCTTGGTGCGATTATCAATGGCCGCTGGCAGACCTTGCGCATTGTCGGTGTGGCCGAGTCGCCGGAATTTATCTATGTGATCCCGCCGGGCAGCATGCTGCCGGATTATCAGCGCTATGCGATTTTGTGGATGAGTGAGCGGGCACTGGCAGCGGCCATGGATATGCAAGGCGCGTTCAATAATGTGCTGCTTGCCCTGCAACCGGGTGTTCGCGAACAGCTTGTCATTGATCAACTGGATCAGTTATTTCGCCGCTATGGCAGCACCGGGGCCTACGGCCGTGATGATCATGCATCGGACCGTTTTTTGAGCGAAGAGTTGGCTCAGCTGCGTACCATGGCGCTGTTGTTTCCGACGATCCTGATGAGTGTGGCGGTGTTTCTGATCAATGTAGTGGTTGGTCGTTTGGTGGCCACCCAGCGCGATGTGATTGCCGTACTCAAGGCATTTGGTTACAGCAACCTGCAGGTCAGCGTGCATTTTGGCAAGCTGGTATCGCTGATCATGTTGCTCGGTATTGTGCTGGGTGTCATCGGTGGTTTGGCGTTGGCCCGTGCGTTAAGTGGAATTTATATCGAGTATTTCCGCTTTCCCACGTTGCTGTTTTCGGTGCCGCTGGCGCAGACCTTGCTGGTCGCGGTGATCGGTCTGCTGGCCGGATTGGGTGGCGCCTATGGTGCTTTGCGTCGAGCCTTTCGTTTGTCACCAGCGGCGGCCATGGGGCCAGAGCCGCCACCGCTGTATCGGCGGGCGTGGCTGGAACCGGTGCTGGGAATGATTCGTTTCAGTCAACCCGATCGGATGATTCTGCGTGGCATTGAGCGGCGGCCGCTGCGCTCACTGATGTCGGTGTTGGGTATTGCCATGGCCACCGCGATTATTGTGCTGGGCACGTTTCAGTTTGCCGCCATTAACTTGATTGTTCATAGCCAGTTTGCCCGCGTGCAACAGGAAGACATGACCGTGACCCTGGTCAGCCCGCGCACGGTTAGCGCCGCCTATGAGCTGGCCAGCATTGATGGCGTGCGCGCGGTGGAAAGCAGTCTGGCGGTGGCAGTGCGGCTGCGCTCTGGTCATCGCAGTTGGCGACTGGGTTTGATCGGTCTGCAGCCAGATGCGCAGCTCACGCTGCGGGTGGACACTCAGCTTGAGCGCATCGCCTTGCCGGAAAAAGGTTTGTTGCTGACAGAGTTTTTGCTGGAGGAATTGCAGGTGCGTCCCGGTGATTCGCTGACGGTGGAGTGGCTGGACGGCAGTGGCGAGCAGAGTGAAGTGACGGTGGCCGGTGGCTCGCGGGAGTTTGTCGGTGTGGGTGCCTGGATGTCGTTGCCGGAGTTGCAGCGTTTGCGCGGTCGCGGTGCGGAGATCAATCAGTTGCAACTGGCGATTGATCCGCAGATGCGTAACGCCGTGCTGGCAGCGCTACAGGATCGTCCGCTGGTTGCCGGGGTGAGTGAAAGGCAGGCCATGCTGACGGCGTTTAATGACACCATCGGCCGTACTTTTCTGACCTATACGTTTTTTATCGCTCTGCTCGGCGGGGTTATTGCCTTCGGGGTGATCTACAACACTGTGCGTATTTCGCTGGCCGAGCGCGGTCGTGAGCTGGCCAGCTTGCGGGTTATCGGTTATCGGCCGTCGGAGGTAGATCACATTTTGCTGGGTGAACTGGCGCTGCTGCTGTTGCCGGGCATTCCGCTGGGCTGGCTGATCGGCCAACAACTTGCCTGGCTGTTGGTGCGTTTGATGGAAAGTGAGTTATACCGGATTCCGTTGATTTTTCCCGCGCAAACACTGGGGCTGGCGGCGACAGTGGTCATACTGTCGGCGATATTGTCCGGCATGGTGGCGGTGCGGCGGGTGGCAAAACTGGATCTGATTGACGTTCTGAAAACCCGCGAATAGTGGAGGCAGACAAACATGAAGAAAAGAAACTGGCTGGGTCGCGGAGTGTTTTGGGGAGCGATGGCTCTGGTGGCGATATTGGCCGTGCTGACCACCGTGCGCGAGCAACCGGTGTGGGTGGATGTGGCTACCGTATCGCGCCAGCCATTGGAAGTTACCATTGTGGAGGAAGGGCGTACTCGGGTGCAGGATCGCTTTGTGGTGTCAGCGCCGGTGGCCGGTTACGTGCGACGTATTGAGTTGCAGGTTGGTGAACGGGTGACTCAGGGGCAGTTGCTGACGCGATTGGAGCCACTGCGCAGCGAAGTGCTGGATGCCCGTTCCCGTGCCGAAGCAGAGGCCATGGTCGCCGCCGCTCAGGCGTCACTGGCAGCCGCAGAACAACAGGTGGCAGCGGTGCAGGCCGACCAGCAACTGGCCGCCAGCGAGCTGAAACGGATCGCCCAGTTGGCCGAAAAGCAGTTGGTATCGCAGGAAGTATTGCAGCAAACCCAGGCGGCCGCTGCCCGTACCGATGCGGCGCTGCGCTCGGCACGATTTGGTGTGGATGTGGCGCGCCATCAGTTGCAGGCGGCGCGCATGCGTGTGTCGGTGTCTGCTGCCAGTGGAGGCGCAGCCAGTACCGATATGGTGGATATTACCGCGCCGGTGTCTGGCGCCGTGCTGCAGCGTTTGCGCCAGAGCGAAGGCGTAGTGATGCCCGGCCAGTCATTACTGGAGCTGGGTGATCCGGCGGCACTGGAAGTGGAAGTGGATGTGCAGAGTTTTGATGCGGTGCGTATTCAACCCGGTACCGAAGTGCGATTAACGGGGTGGGGCGGTGATCCCTTGATGGCAATTGTTCGCACTGTTGAGCCGGTTGGTTTTACCAAGGTGTCGGCACTGGGGGTAGAAGAGCAGCGCGTTCATGTGGTGCTCGACATTAC
Source organism: Gammaproteobacteria bacterium HGW-Gammaproteobacteria-14 (assembly GCA_002840115.1). GTDB lineage: Bacteria > Pseudomonadota > Gammaproteobacteria > Pseudomonadales > Alcanivoracaceae > PGZG01. The sequence continues at coordinate 11,493 of PGZG01000028.1, forward strand.
CGCACCGGCGGAGCAGTGGGCCTTATTGGGTGATGGCTATCGGGTTGATGCCCATTTTATTTTGTGGCGCGGCGACGATGTACTGGTGGTACCGGAGTCAGCACTGTTTCGTCGTGCGAATCAGTATTATGTATTCGTTGTCGAGGGTGATATCGCCCGCGAGCGGGTGGTGGAAACCGGCAACAGTGACGGCTTCCGTGTTGCCGTGCGCAGCGGGCTGGAGGAGGGCGAACAGGTGGTGCGTCACCCGGACAACAGCCTCAGTAGTGGCGCTCGTGTGCGCAGTCGGCTTTAGCGGCGGAAGCGCTTGGTCAGGTCGCCGTAGGCATCAATGCGGCGATCGCGCAGATACGGCCAGATGCGCCGTACTCGCTCGGTGCGGGCCATATCGATATTGATCAGCAGCACCTGATCACCGTCGACACCGGTTTGGCCGAGGATTTCACCCTGCGGGCCGGCGACAAAGCTGTTGCCCCAGAACTGGATGCAGCCTTCACCGCTGGGAGAGGCTTCAAAACCGGTGCGATTGGCAACCAGCACCGGCAGGCCGTTGGCGACGCCATGGGCGCGCTGGATGGTGATCCAGGCGTTTAGCTGGCGCTGCTTTTCGTCGTCATCGTCGGCTGGATCCCAGCCAATCGCGGTGGGGTAGAGCAGCAGCTCGGCACCGGCCAGCGCCATCATTCGCGCCGCTTCCGGGTACCACTGATCCCAGCACACTAATACGCCAAGACGACCCACCGAAGTGTCGATCGGGGTGAAACCGTTTTCACCATCAAGGCGCTCGGCATCGCCGGGGGTAAAGAAAAACTTTTCGTAAAAACCGGGATCATCCGGGATGTGCATTTTGCGATATTGCCCAGCGATGGAGCCGTCTTTTTCCAGCACTACCGAGGTGTTGTGGTACAGACCGGCGGCGCGTTTTTCAAACAGGCTGGTGACCAGCACGATGCCCAGTTCTTTGGCCAGTTTGCCAAACCGTTCAGTGGACGGACCGGGAATGGTTTCCGCCTGATCGAATACATTGGTGTCTTCGGTCTGGCAGAAATACAGGCCGCGATGCAGTTCTTGCAGCAGCACCAGTTCGGCGCCCTGACTGGCTGCTTCGCGGATCAGCGTTTCCGATTTCTGCTGATTGGCTTCGAGATCGGCGCTGTTGGCTTGCTGGATCACTGCTACCCGCATCGTGGTCTCCTGCTGATTTGTTAAGGTTAGTCGCGCACGCCTTGCGGCAGTTGCATGGTGACGCAATGCAGGCTGCCGTGCTGCCAGGTGAGAGACAGGCAGTCGATTGGCACGATGTCGTGTTTCGGAAAGGCCTTTTGCATCTGGCTGATAGCCAGTGCATCCGTGTCGCAACCATACACCGGCAATAACACAGCACCGTTGATGATCAGGAAATTGGCATAGGTGGCGGGCAGTCGCTGGCCTTCGTCATCGAACAGTGCCGGCGTCATTGGCAAGGGCACCAGCATCAGCTGATGTTTTGCCGCCAGTGCCTGCAGCTCTTGCTCCATTTTTGACAGCTCCTCGTAGTGGCTGTCGGCTTTGTCCGTGCATTGCACGTAGGCAATGGTGTTGTCATCGCAGAAGCGCGCCAGCGTATCAACGTGGGCATCGGTGTCGTCGCCCTCAAGGTCGCCGTGATTGAGCCACCAGACTTGCGTTGCGCCAAGGTGTTTTTCCAATTGCGCCTCGATATCCGCCTGACTCAGGTCCGGGTTGCGGTTCGGGTTCATCAGACAGTAGCGGGTGGTTAGCAGTTGGCCGCGGCTGTTGATTTCCAGTGAGCCGCCTTCCATCACCAGTGGCACGCTTTCCACGGCTACGTTCCAGTCAAGTTTAGCGGTCGTAGCGCTGTCCAGCGCTGCTTCAAACTTGCCACCCCAGCCGTTGAAGACAAAATCCTTGATCAGCAGGTCGCCGTTACGGACCACCGTTAGCGGGCCGAAGTCGCGGGCCCAGGTGTCGTTGTAGTCCAGTTGGCGCAGGTGCAGGCGTGACGTGTCTACCGCGCCGAGGTAATCGCGGATATGTGTTTCATGGGCTTGGTCTCGGCACAGAATCAGCAGGTTTTCTCTGGCCAGAATGGCATGGGCCAGCGCTCGATAGGTGGCTTCGGCACGATCCATGATATAGGCCCAGTCTGTGTCTGAATGGGGCCAGGCAATCATTACACCCCACTGCGGGTGCCATTCCGGTAGTAGTCGACTCATGGTGACTCAGAAACTCCGTAAAAAAGAAAACCGGATCAGGATCCGGTTTTCGAGGTTTCACTGTGGTGCTTATCTTATCACTGAAGTATTACCACTGAAGTCGGAATCCGGCTTCCTCTTCTCCGCCGCTAGAAGGTGTTTGTGCGGGAGCTTCCGTGGCGGTTGCCGGAGTAGCTGGTTGGCTGGG
>PGZG01000258.1 GCA_002840115.1 Gammaproteobacteria bacterium HGW-Gammaproteobacteria-14
GTTAAACAGGTGCCCAGCGTGCTACGGCCCGCGAAGCGATCGCCCAGCCAGGACAGCACATGGGGTGCTGCCTGAAATTGCGTAACAATATGCTCGCTGGGATACACGCCGAAAGTGACATTGCTGAACTTGCGGCAATACTCACGCTTTAAAGCCACATGCTGATCAATGGGAATAAATTCATCCGCCTTGCCATGGTACTGATACAGCGGCACCGGAATCCGGGTGTTACCCAGATTCTGTTCCGTAACAGCCTCATTCACGGAAGGAATAGCAAGCAGTTGATCCAGCGACTGATTACCCACGGTATAGTCGGAGATACTGTCGTTCATAAAGTCGAACAGTGATTCGAATACACATTGGTTTTTGGCTTTGGCAATAGCCGTTTGACCAGCCCCATTCGCCAGGTCATTCAGTGGAATTTTATCGGGATACTGCTCGGCTAAACCGATCACCGCACCCAGTAAGAACGAAGCACCGGTGCTGGCTTCCAGATATTGCGCCGTACGCGGGAAGTCACCCGGCGTTCCACCTGCTGCGATACCCACCAGATTTAACTGTGGCGCGTAGCTGTCTTTGATTTCGCCCGCCCAGGAAGCCGTTTGCCCACCCTGGGAATAACCCCAGATGGCCGCTTTGGCGCTGCTGCTGATGCCCGCCGCCGGAATCTGACTGGCAGCACGGAACAGATCGAGCTTCGCCTGTGCCTGTGAGCGACCCGCCAGATAAGTGGGCGTCGCACCGGTGGTGTATCCCGGATTATCGGATATCAACACCGCATACCCGGCCTGCGCCACCGCCGCAATATTGGCCGCCTCATAATCATTACCCTGGGCCAAACGCAAAGACGGAGCACAGCCCTGAGCCAGCCCGTGGGTGCCCACTGCATAACCAATCACCGGGCGAGCACCACCACCGGTCCAGAGTGCCGTGGGCACCACCACCGTGCCGGTCACCAGATTAGGATTGCCGCGCGCATCAGTGGATCGATATAACACATTCCATGCCTGCACCGACGGCGCATTGCTGCCCAAATTGACATTCACCTGTCGATACCAAATTAGCTCGCCTTTCTCACCACCCGGCATTACCGGCGGCGTATAGAAGGAAATATCCTGAGGCCCCTGCATGGGGGCTGCCTGCGTTTGTGCCCAGGGCAACGCCAGGGCAGTCATCATGGCGCCCACCAGCGCCGTTTTTTTTATTGCCTTTCTCATTGTTGTTCTCCGGTTTTTCGCCTTGTTTTTCGAATTAACGTAACAGCGCACGATGACCACCATCAGCGTTGAGCCGCGAGTGTGAGAACCGGACCAAAAAGGCGCAGGATGGATCAGGACAGTGATCGGTTAATTGTGGCCATGGGTGATAAGGACAAAAGCGATCTGGGGTTTTCTTCGTAGCTCATAAGAAAAACCCCGTCCGAAAAATAACTGACCGGGAAATGATTCGCCGGGGAATCACCCCAAAGGAACAGACAAGAAGAATGGTCGCGCTTTTTAATGCTGCTCAAGAAACTCGCTGGGAGACATGCCCGTCCAGCGACGGAACGCCTTGGCAAATGCGGAGGAATCCGCAAAACCCAACATCATGGCCACCTCTGTGACCGACTGACCGCCACGCCGGAAATAATCACGAGCCAGTTTTTCTCGCACCGCATCCAGCTCCTGCTGATATGACGTACCCTCCTCGGCAAGGCGACGGCGCATGGTCCGGCCGCTCATGCCGAGTTCACTGGCGGCATTTTCCAGCGATGGGAAAGCGCCATAATAACGCACCAATAATCGACGCAGCCGTACCGGCAACAATCGCATGGCGCGGGTTGGAATATTCTCGAACAGGGTTTTTTCCGCAGACATGGCCATTAAACGGTTAGCTAGCGGCAGCTCAACTCGCTCCAGCGATGCAGCGCCAATAATCGCCGTGTAGGGCTGATTAAAGACCACCGGGCAGCGAAAGTAACGACGGTATATATGCCCCCAGGCTGGCTCCGGGTAAGAGAAATGGACTCTCAATGCCGCATCCGG